>JBPCOG010000307.1:0-2138 GCA_051000455.1 Lapillicoccus sp.
CGCCCTGCCAGTCCACCGGGGTCCACGCCTGGCCGGCGACCCACTCGCTGCCGCACCCGGCGCACGCGAACAGCCGCTCGCCGCCGAGGGTCCCGCCGCTCGCGGACCACGCGCACTCGGAACGGCAGCCCGCGATTCGCAGTGGTCGGCCCGGCAGGTCGGCGTCGCTCACCCGCTCATCGTCCCATCCCCCTGACGAGGTGACAGGCTGGGCCGGTGCGAGCCGCCGAGCACCCGTACTTCGACCGGCCACCGCTGGCCCTCGCCCACCGGGGCGGCGCGGCGTACGCCCCGAACACCGGCATCGAGAACACCGTCCGTGCCTTCCGCAACGCCGTCGACCTCGGCTACCGCTACCTCGAGACGGACGTGCACGCCACCGGCGACGGGCATCTCGTCGCGTTCCACGACGAGCGTCTCGACCGGGTGAGCGACGGTCATGGCCGGATCGCCCACCTTCCGTGGTCCGAGGTCCAGCAGGCGCGGATCGGCGCCGGCGGCGGGGAGCCCGTCCCCGAGCTCGCCGAGCTCCTCGAGACCTTCCCCGCCGCCCGGTTCAACATCGACATCAAGGCAGCAGGAGCGGTCGCCCCCCTCGCCGAGGCGATCGTCCGGCACGGCGCCCAAGACCGGGTCTGCGTCGGCTCGTTCTCGGACCGCCGGCTGGCCGCCTTCCGTCGTCTCGCGGGCCCCCGGGTCGCCACTGCCGCCGGACCGCTCGGCACCGCCGCCCTGCGCCTCGGGCCGGGCTGGCTGGCCAGATGGCTGTGCACGCCCGCGCAGGTCCTGCAGGTCCCGCCGAGCCATCCCGCCGGCGGCCGGGCCATCCGGCTCGTCACCCCGGCGCTGCTCGGCACGGCCCACCGCCTCGGCAAGCAGGTGCACGCGTGGACCGTTGACGAGGCCGAGGAGATGCACCGGCTGCTCGACCTCGGGGTCGACGGGATCGTCAGCGACCGCATCGACACGCTGCGCGACGTCCTCATCGCCCGGGGCGACTGGCACGGTGCCCCCCCGTAGCCGCAGAGTGCCGCATCACGCCCGTCGCACCGCACCGGTCGCGCCACACGCCTGTCGCACCACAGCGGCAGCACAGCGGCAGCATCCTCAACACAGCGGTAGCATCGGACCAGTGACCACCCGGGACTCGACGGCGCCGCGAGCCGCGGCAGCCGAGCCCCGCGGCGGACCCTTCTCCCCGGCATACCGGCTCATCACCGTCGCCCTCGTATCGCTGGTGACCATCACCGCGTTCGAGTTCATGGCGGTTGCGACCGCGATGCCCCGCGCCGCCAAGGACCTGGACGCGATCAGCTCCTACGCCCTGGCCTTCTCGGTGATGCTCACCACCTCGCTGCTCGGCGTCGTCCTCGCCGGGGTCTGGTCGGACCGCTCGGGTCCCATGCCGGGGATGTATGCCGGGACGCTCCTCTTCGCCGCCGGCGCGGCGGTGTGCGGCCTGGCGACCTCCTTCCCCGTGTTCCTCGCCGGCCGCGCGGTCACCGGACTCGGGGCGGGTCTGGTCCTCGTCGTCCTCTACGTCGTCATTGGGCGGGTCTACCCCACCGGGACGCGGCCGCGGGTCTTCAGCTACGTCTCCGCGGCATGGGTGCTGCCCTCGCTCGTCGGGGCCCCAGTGGCCGGCTGGCTCGCCGGGACGTTCTCGTGGCGCCTCGTCTTCTGGGTCGTCGTCGCCCCGGCCCTGCTGACCCTCGGCGTCGTCGCGCGGCAGGCGCACGCCATCAGGACGGAGGGCGACCGCACACCGGTCGAGATGGGCGAGCGCAGGGAGCACCGGCGCACCGCCAGGCTCGGCGTCCTCGTCGCCGGCGCTGCCGGACTGGTCCAATACGGCACGCACGAGCGGGTGAGCGCCCTCTCCCCCCAGGCGTTCGCCGCCGCCGCGGGCGTCATCGGGCTGCTGGTCCTCACCCCCCGGCTGCTGCCGGCCGGGACGCTCGCGATGGCGCGCGGCCTGCCGTCGGTGATCCTCAGCCGGTTCCTGCTCAACGCGGCCTTCAACGGCTCGATCACCTTCATCCCGCTGATGTTCGTGCAGGAGCGGGGCTCGAGCCTCACCACCGCGGGGGCGGTCCTCGCGGTGGGCTCGCTGGGCTGGTCCGCGGGTTCCTGGGTCC
>JBPCOG010000202.1:0-3001 GCA_051000455.1 Lapillicoccus sp.
CGGCTGCGGCGACCCCGGCGCCCCTCCCCGGCCTGCAGGGCGGCCCGGTGCTCGCGGTGAAGATCGACAACACCGTCAGCTCACGCCCCAGGCTCGGGCTCAACCAGGCCGACGTCGTCTACGTCGAGCCCGTGGAGGCCGGTCTGACGCGGGTCCTGGCGATCTTCTCCTCCAACCTCTCACCGGAGGTCGGTCCGGTCCGCAGCGCCCGCGAGTCCGACGTCGACCTGCTGGCGAACTACGGCAAGGTGGCGTTCGCGTTCTCCGGCGGGTCTGCCGGCACGCTGGGCATCCTGGCGCGGGGGAGGCAGGTCAACCTCTCCAACGACGCGTCGGGCCAGGGTTTCCGGCGCGACAACCGGCGCCCGGCGCCGTACAACGTCATCGGCAACACCCGCGCGCTGCTGGACCGCGCGGGCGGCAGCGTCCCACCGGGCAACGTGGGGTTCGCCATCGGTCCGCCCTCCCCGGGGGGCACGCCGGCGGGCGGCGTCTCCACGGCGTGGCCTTCGGCACGCATCGACCTCGCGTGGAACGGCGGACGACACCAGTACCTGGTCACCACCGACGGCAGCCCCGACGTCGACGCGATCGGCGGTCAGCACGGTGCGGCAACCGTTGTCGTCCAGCGCGTCGAGCAGCACCTGTCCGGCAACCGCGACGTCAACGGTGTCCAGACACCAGTGGTCAGCGTCATCGGTCAGGGCGAGGCGACGGTGCTGAGGGACGGGATGGCGTGGCGGGGGCAGTGGTCACGTCCCGACGCGGGTGCCCCGACGGCGTTCACGGCGGGGGGCCAACCCATCGGGATGGCGGCCGGACCGATCTGGGTCCTGCTCGTCCCCGACGGGCAGGCGGTTCAGGTCCGCTGAGCCCCGTGGGGCGGGTCCGGTGCCGGGCGGGGCAGCGGGCGGCGGCCGGGGGCCGCTACAGTCCCTCTCAGCGGTGCGGGACGCAGGCCGAACGCGCCCTCCGACGACGGGACGGACGATCCGTGGACCTCTTTGAGTACCAAGCCCGGGACATGTTCGAGGCGCACGGGGTCCCCGTGCTGCCGGCGGCGGTGGTCGACGACGCCGACACCGCCAGGGCCGCCGCTGAGAGCATCGGCTCCGGGAGCGGCGGGGTGGTCGTCGTCAAGGCCCAGGTAAAGACCGGCGGCCGGGGGAAGGCCGGCGGGGTGCGGGTCGCCAGGTCGGCCGACGACGCGGCGGGGGCCGCCCGACAGATGCTCGGGATGGACATCAAGGGTCACCGGGTCCACACGGTGATGATCGCCCAGGGCGCCGACATCGCCGAGGAGTACTACTTCTCGGTCCTGCTCGACCGGTCGAACCGCTCCTACCTCGCGATGTGCAGCACGGAGGGCGGCATGGACATCGAGCAGCTGGCGGTCGAGCGGCCGGACGCCCTCGCTCGGATCCCCGTCGACCCGATCGTCGGTGTCGACGACGTCAAGGCGCGGGAGATCGTCGACGCGGCCGGCTTCGCGGACGCCGACCGTGACGCGATCGCCGACGTCGTCCAGCGGCTGTGGGAGGTCTACCGAGACGAGGACGCCACGCTGGTGGAGGTCAACCCGCTGGTGAAGACCGCCGACGGCAGGATCGTCGCGCTCGACGGCAAGGTCACGCTCGACGCCAACGCCGCCTTCCGGCACCCGGAGCATGCGGCGCTCGAGGACACCTCCGCGACGGACCCGCTCGAGGCGGCCGCGAAGGAGAAGGGCCTCAACTACGTCAAGCTGGACGGTTCCGTGGGCATCATCGGCAACGGCGCCGGCCTGGTCATGTCCACTCTCGACGTCGTCGCCTACGCGGGGGAGGACCTCGGGCTGGCCGAGGAGGACACGCCACGGCCCGCGAACTTCCTCGACATCGGGGGCGGCGCATCAGCCGAGGTGATGGCCGACGGCCTGCACATCATCCTCGGCGACGAGCAGGTCCGGTCGGTCTTCGTCAACGTGTTCGGGGGGATCACGGCGTGCGACGAGGTCGCCAACGGGATCGTCGGGGCGCTGGACAAGCTCGGCGACACCGCCAGCAAGCCGCTGGTCGTCCGCCTCGACGGCAACAACGTCGAGGAGGGTCGGCGCATCCTCGCCACCCGCAACCATCCCCTGGTCAGCGTCGAGGACACGATGGACGGCGCGGCCCGCAGGGCCGCCCAGCTCGCGGTTCACCCCTCGGCCCCCGCGTCCCCGCCCAGCACGTAGACCGCCCGACCGCCCGACCGCCTGACCGCCCGACCGCAAAGGACACCGCACCGACATGGCAATCTTCCTGGACGGCCGCTCCAAGGTCATCGTGCAGGGCATGACCGGCTCTGAGGGCCGCAAGCACACCCAGCGCATGCTCGCCTCCGGCACAGACGTCGTCGGAGGCGTCACCCCGGGCAAGGGCGGCACGTCGGTCGACTTCGATGCCGGCCCCAGCGGCGCCAGGTCCGTCCCGGTGTTCGGGTCGGTCGGCGACGCTGTCACGGCGACCGGCGCAGACGTCTCGGTGATCTTCGTCCCCGCGAAGTTCACCAAGGCCGCCGTCATCGAGGCCGTTGACGCGCGAGTCGCGCTCGTCGTCTGCATCACGGAGGGCGTCGCGGTCCGGGACACCGCGGAGCTCTACACCTACGCGCAGCAGTCCGGTACCACGCGGCTCATCGGCCCGAACTGTCCGGGGCTGATCAGCCCGGGCATGTCCAACGCCGGGATCATCCCGGCCGACATCTCGGGCCCGGGCCGGATCGGGCTGGTGTCGAAGTCGGGCACCCTCACCTACCAGATGATGTACGAGCTGAGGGACTTCGGGTTCTCCACGGCGGTCGGCATCGGCGGCGACCCGATCATCGGGACCACCCACATCGACTGCCTCGAGGCCTTCCAGGACGACCCCGCGACCGACGCGATCGTCATGATCGGCGAGATCGGCGGGGACGCGGAGGAGCGGGCCGCGGCATACATCAAGGAGCACGTGAGCAAGCCCGTCATCGGTTACGTCGCCGG
>JBPCOG010000431.1:0-3176 GCA_051000455.1 Lapillicoccus sp.
CGTCTCGTCGAGCAGCCCGTCAGCGTGCGCCCGCCTGACCAGCTCGCGGACGTTCCCGAGCGCGCCGGGACTGCTGGCCAGGAGGTCGTTGCGGGCCGCGGCGAAGTCCCGCCCGATCGCGTTCCGGGCGTCCTCGCCGACCTCCGTACGGGCCGGGTTGAGGATCGTCTGCTCCTCCTCGTTGATGTGGTGCATGAGGGCGGTGCTGAGGTCCTCCACGGCGTCGTCGAACTGCTGGGTGTCCGTGGCCCCGCACTCGAGCAGGGCGAGGAGCGCCTCGTGGCCCTCCGCGTGCTCGTGCTCCCCGTGCTCCGCGTCGTCGGCGGTGATCGCGTCCTTGCGCTTGAGCGAGGGGTAGACCGTCGACTCCTCGGCCTCCGCGTGGGCCACCAGCAGGTCAGCCAGGGCGGAGCGGGCCGCCTCGCGGTCGCTGGTGGCGTCGCGCAGCTGCCGCAGCAGGGCCTCGAAGGTCCGGTGGTCGTCGATGACGAGCTCGACGACGTCGCCGGACCCGGGGCGGGGGATCTCGATGTCGGTCATGGCCCACATCATGCTGGATGCGGGGTCGTCAGAGCCTGCCGGGGCGACGCGAGGGACGCAGCGCTCATCCGTACGTGTCGCGGGGTCCCGGTCCCCGGGCCCGGCGTAGCCCCCGGCTCCAGCTCGGCGCCGCCGGCCCGAGCACCGTGAGCTCGGTGACCGCTCCCGCGCCGACCTCGGCCTCGAGCCGGCCGAGGACCATCCCCGCCATCAGGCGCATCTGGGTGGCCCAGGCGGTCGAGTCGGCCCGAACGGTGAGCGTCCCGGCGGTGAACGCCACCGGCACCACGTGCGCGGAGACGTCCTGCCCGACGATGCTCGGCCACCGCCCCAGGACGGAGCCGACAGCGATGTCGACCTGCCAGCCACGGTCCACGAGCAGCCGGTCGAGCTGCTCCCCCAGCAGGGCGGGGTCCCTGCCGTCGCGGCCCGACCCCGACAGAGTCGCGTCGCGCCGGCCGCGCCCCCGGGGGCGGCCGGGCTTCATTCCGGGCCGAAGCCCCTTGTCCCGTGTGCCCTTGCGAGCGCGAGCCAGGGCCGATGCCGCCGCGGCGTCGGCCTCGTGCCGGCCCGGGTCGGGGTCCCCGTCCGGCCCGGGACCCGGCTGGGGGTCCGGCGGCGGTTCCGGCTGGGGGTCCGGCGGCGGTCCCGGTCGCTCACGGGACACGCCTGACCTCCCCCGCGCTCACGGCATACGTCGTGCCCACCAGGCTTTTCGGCACGTCCTCGGGCACCGCTGCCGTGATGAGCACCTGCTCACAGTCACCGATGAGCGCGGCGAGGCGCTCCCGCCGCCCCGAGTCCAGCTCGGCGAACACGTCGTCGAGGATCAGAACCGGGTCCTCGCCGAGGTCGTGGCGCAGGAGATGGTATGCCGCGAGCTTGAGCCCCAGCGCGAAGGACCAGGACTCCCCGTGGCTGGCATACCCCCGGGCCGGCAGGGCGCCGAGGCGCAGGACCACGTCGTCGCGGTGCGGGCCGACGAGCGAGATGCCCCGCTCGACCTCGCTCGCCCGGACCTCGCCGAACGTCGCCAGCATCTCCGCCTGCAGCTCCTCGGCCGCCGGGACCTCCCCGGCCTCGATCCGTGCGGCGGTCTCATCGCGCAGACTGGACCGGTAGTGGACCCGGGCGTCCGACCGGCTGCCGCTCACCTCATCGTAGGCGTGCGACAGGTAGGGTCCGAGGTCGCGCAGCAGACGCAGCCGTGCGTAGAGCAGCTGGGCCCCGACCTGGGACAGCTGGGCGTCCCAGACCCCGAGGGTGTGCAGGGCGGAAGCCGTGGGGTCCGTGCCTGCGGATGACCCCTCGGAGCGGGTCGGCCGGGTCCTCCCTCGCAGGACCGGGGCGGCCGACCTCAGTAGCGCGTTGCGTTGCCGCAGGACCTTGTCGTACTCGGCCCGCACCGCCGCCCACCGAGGTTGGCGGGACACCAGCAGGTCATCGACGAAGCCCCGGCGCTGGGACGGCTCGCCCTTGACCAGCGCGAGGTCCTCCGGCGCGAAGAGGACGCTGCGCAGGGCGCCGAGCACCTCACGCGGTCGCTGGAGCGGGGACCTGTTGAGCTTGGCACGGTTGGTCCGCCCCGGCGTCAGCTCGAGCTCGATGAGGGTCTCGTGCCCCCCGCGGTCGACGACCCCGCGGATGACCGCGCGCTCGGCCCCGAAGCGGACGAGCGGCAGGTCGGTGGCTACCCGGTGGCTGCTCAGGCTCGCGAGGTACCCGATCGCCTCGACGAGGTTGGTCTTGCCCTGGCCGTTGAGCCCGACGATGGTGGTGCTCCCGGGGGTGAGTGCCAGCTCCGCGGTCGCGTAGCCGCGGAAGTCGGTGACGGACAGGTGACGCACGTGCACGGTCCGGTCAGCCCGAGGGTGCGGGGGCACGCGCGTCGCGGCGCCTCACGTGGTCGAGCCGGCGCCTGACGACGGCCCGGCCCCGGCGGCCCTGCGGCCCTTGGCTGCCGCCTCCTCCACCTGGGCGGCCTTGCCGCGGCCTCGGGCGATGGCCTTGTCGCCGGCCGCGCGGACCGCCTTCGGGTGCGGGTGCACGCCCTCCGCGCGCAGCTTCCTGCCCTCGGCGACGGTCATGACCTCGTGGCCGCCGAACTGCCCCCGCAGGGCGGCCACCGCTCTCATCGTCGGCGACTCGTCCTGACGGGAGGCGAAGCGGGCGAACAACGACGCCGAGATCACCGGCATCGGGACCGAGTTCGCGATCGCCTCCTCCACCGTCCAGCGACCCTCTCCCGAGTCCACGGTGTAGCCGGACACGTCCTCCAGGTGGGCGTCCTCCTCCAACGCCGTCACGAGCAGGTCGAGCAGCCACGAGCGCACCACGGTTCCCCGGCTCCAGGCCTTGAAGGCCCCGGGCACGTCCTTGACGATGTCCTTCGCCTCGAGCAGCTCGTAGCCCTCGGCGTAGGCAGCCATCAGGCCGTACTCGATGCCGTTGTGGACCATCTTCGTGTAGTGCCCGGCGCCGACCGCGCCGGCGTGGACGAAGCCCTCGTCCCGCGGCCCGTCCGGGCGCAGGGCGTCGAAGATCGGCATCGCCCTGCCCACCCACTTCGCCGCCCCACCCACCATGAGGCCGTAGCCGTTCTCCAGACCCCAGATGCCGCCCGATACGCCGCAGTC
>JBPCOG010000205.1:0-2774 GCA_051000455.1 Lapillicoccus sp.
GCAGCCGAGTCGTCGACCTCCCCCTTGTCCCAGTAGCGGCGCTTGGGCTCGTAGAAGAGCACCGGGTCGTCGGTCTCCACCGCCTGCTGGATCATCCAGTAGGCGTCCTCGGCGTTGGCGCAGCAGATCACCCGCAGCCCTGCCGTGTGGGCGAAGTAGGCCTCGTTGGACTCGCTGTGGTGCTCGACCGCCCCGATGCCGCCGCCGACCGGGACCCGGATCACCATCGGCAGGCGCACCTTGCCCAGGGACCGGGCGCGCATCTTGGCGACCTGGCTGACGATGTGGTCGAACGCCGGGTAGATGAAGCCGTCGAACTGGATCTCGACCACCGGCCGGTAGCCCCGAAGCGCCATCCCGATCGCAGTGCCGACGATGCCCGCCTCAGCCAGCGGGGTGTCCATGACCCGGTCCTCCCCGAAGTCCTTCTGCAGTCCCTCGGTGACCCGGAAGACGCCGCCGAGCTTGCCGATGTCCTCACCCATGAGCACGACCTTCGGGTCGCGCTCCATCGCGGCGCGCAGGCCGGCGTTGATCGCCTTGGCGATCGTCAGCTGCGCCATCTCAGTGCCCCCCCTCGAAGCCGGCCTGGTAGGCGAGGAACTCGCGGCGTTCGGCTTCGAGCAGCGGGTGCCTCTCGACGTAGACGTTGTCGAACATCGACTCACCCGACGGGTCCACCATGCTCAGGCAGCCTTCCCGGACCTCGGTGGCGAGGTCGTCGGCCTCCCGCTCGATCTGCTCGAAGAACGCCGCGTCGGCCGTGCCTCCTTGGGCCAGGTAGGCCTTGAGCCGCTCGATGGGGTCGCGCAGCTTCCATACCTCCAGCTCGGCCGAGACCCGGTACTTGGTGGGGTCGTCGGACGTCGTGTGCGCGCCCATCCGGTAGGTGTACGCCTCGATGAAGGTGGGGCCCTGCCCGGTCCGCGCCGCGTCGAGCGCGTGCTTGGTCACGGCATACACGGCCAGCACGTCGTTGCCGTCGACGCGAACGCCGGGGAAGCCGAAGCCCCTTGCTCGCTGGTAGAGGGGGATGCGCGTCTGGCGCTCGTTGGGCTCGGAGATGGCCCACTGGTTGTTCTGGCAGAAGAAGACGACCGGCGCGTTGTTGACCGCTGCGTAGACGAACGACTCGTTGACGTCACCCTGGGAGGACGCGCCGTCGCCGAAGTAGGCGATGACGGCGGTGTCGCGCGCGTCGTCCCCGGTGCCGACGGCACCGTCGCGCTGGACCCCCATGGCGTACCCGGTCGCGTGCAGCGTCTGGGCGCCGATGACGATGGTGTAGAGGTGGAAGTTCTTCTCGTTCGGGTCCCAGCCGCCGTGGTTGACCCCCCGGAAGAGGCCGAGCAGGTTGAGGGGACTGACGCCGCGGCACCAGGCGACGCCGTGCTCGCGGTAGGTCGGAAAGGCGTAGTCCTGCGGCCGCAGGGCACGGCCGGAGCCGACCTGGGCGGCCTCCTGGCCCAGCAGCGAGGCCCAGATGCCCAGCTCGCCCTGCCGCTGCAGCGCGGTGGCCTCAGCGTCGACCCGGCGGATGAGGACGAGGTCACGGTAGAAGCCGCGCAGGTCCTCGTCGCTCAGGTCGGCGAGATAGGCGGCGTACTGCCCACTCGCGTCATGGTTGACCCGTTGACCTTCCGGGGTCAGCAGCTGGACCATCTCCGGGCCGCCGTCCCCGACAGCGGGGACCGGGGCGGTCAGCTCCGCGACAGCGTGGTCGCTCACAGGCACTCCTATCGCGTGGCCGGGCGCTTTGGCGTCCGTGCCGTACTCGGGCCGACGGTCCGTATGCGGGGTCACCGCGCACGGCCGGTCGGCTTCGTGGGCTGTGGCCGTCGGTGTGACGGCGGCCACAGTGATGGGCCTTGGAGTCAATCTATCCGTCACCTCGGAGAATCCCACATGCCGGACGCCCCGGCCCAGTCAGGCCCGGCTCAGCGGGCTCCCGCTCAGCAGGGCCCGAACGCGGCGGCGACCTCGAGCAGGACGGCGTTGGCCTCCGGCTCGGAGACCGTCACGCGCACCCCGTCGTTGCCGTACTGGCGCACCGCGAGCCCGGCGTCCTGGCAGGCCTGGGTGAAGGCCGTGCTGCGCTCACCGAGCGGGAACCACACGAAGTTCGCCTCGCTGGCAGGCAGCTTCCAGCCCTGTTCCTCGAGGGCGGCGGCGACCCTGTGGCGTTCGGCCACGAGGGCGTCGACCCGCTCCTTGAGCTCGTCGAACGCGTCGAGCGACGCGATCGCCGCGGCCTGGGCGATGGAGCTCACACCGAAGGGCACGGCCGTCCGGCGCAGGGCGGCCGCGAGCCTGGGGTGGGCCACGGCATACCCGACCCGCAGGCCGGCCAGTCCGTAGGCCTTGGAGAAGGTCCGGAGCACCGCGACGTTCGGGTGGCTGCGGAACGCGCGCATCGCGTCGGCCACCTGCGGGTCGGTGACGAACTCGACGTACGCCTCGTCGATGAGGACGAGGACGTGCTCGGGCACCCTGCGCAGGAACAGGTCCAGCTCCTCCTGGTGGACGCAGGTGCCCGTCGGGTTGTTGGGGGTGCAGATGATGACGACCCGCGTCCGGTCGCTGATCGCCGCCAGCATCGCGTCGAGGCGGAGTCGGGCGTCCTGGTCGAGCCCGACCTGCACCGACTGCGCCCCGGCGAGGGCGACGACGATGGGGTAGGCCTCGAACGAGCGCCACGCGTAGACGACCTCGTCCCCCGGGTCGCAGGTGGCCGTGATGACCTGGCCGAGGACCCCGACGCTGCCGGTGCCGGT
>JBPCOG010000324.1:0-6621 GCA_051000455.1 Lapillicoccus sp.
TTGTCGATGAGGTCGGCGGTCTTGAGGACCATCAGCCGGGCCTGGTCGATCTCCATCCGGCTCTCGGCGATCTGCTCGCGCACGACGCCCTGCCGGGCGATCTCCTGCCCGAACGCGACTCGTGACAGGGCCCGCTCGCACATCAGCTTCAGGGCCCGCTCGGCCGCGCCGATGGCGCGCATGCAGTGGTGGATCCGGCCGGGGCCGAGCCGGGCCTGGGCGATGGCAAAGCCGTCGCCCTCCCCGCCGACCCGGTTGCCGACCGGCACCCGCACGTCCCGCAGCTCGAGGTCCGCGTGGCCGCCGTGGTCGCGCTCGTCGTAGCCGAAGACGTGCATCCCGCGCCGGATCACGACCCCGGGCGTGTCCCGGGGCACGAGGACCATGCTCTGCTGGCGGTGGCGGTCCGCGCCGGGGTCGGTCCTGCCCATGACGATGAAGAGCCTCGCGTTGGGGTTCATCGCGCCGGTGATCCACCACTTGCGCCCATTGATGACGTAGTGGCCGGAGTCGCCGTCCCCGTCGCGCTCGATGCGGGTCCTGATGTTCGTCGCGTCGGAGGAGGCCACATCGGGCTCACTCATGGCGAAGGACGACCGGATCCGCGCCGCCAGGAGCGGCTCCAGCCAGCGCCGCTTCTGCTCGGCGGTGCCGAACGTGGCGAGCAGCTCCATGTTGCCGGTGTCCGGGGCGGCGCAGTTGAGCGCCGCGGGGGCGAGCCCGAGGCTGCGGCCCGTGATCTCGGCGAGCGGCGCGTACTGCAGGTTGGTCAGGCCGGCACCGAGGCTTCCCGGCAGGAAGAGGTTCCACAGCCCGCGTCGACGGGCCTCCGCCTGCAGCTCCCGCAGGACGGGCGCCTCCGACCAGGCCCAGCGGTCCTCGAGCCGGTCCAGCTGCTCGGCGAACACGGGCTCGGCCGGGTGGACCCGCTCGTCCATGAAGGCGAGCAGCTGCTCGCGCAGCTCCTCTGTCCGTTGATCGTCACCGAAGTCCATCAGGGGTGCTCCTTGGTTGCGGCCAGGCCCCGGGCGAGCAGCGGTTCGACCAGCGTGCCGACCGTGTCGAACCCGGTCCCGACCGTGTCGCCCTGGACGTAGCGGTAGTGGATGCCCTCGAGGACGACCGCGAGCTTGAGGCACGCCAGCGCCTCGTAGAAGCCGATCGCGGTGAGGTCGCGTCCCGTGCCTGCCGAGTACCGCTCCAGCACCTCGTCCCGGGTGAGGAACCCGGGGGCGCTGGGGGCGTCGGAGACCGCCGAAGCGGTGTCGAGCTCGGCGAGCCGGTCGTAGACGAGCAGGAGGGCGACGTCGGTGAGTGGGTCCCCGAGGGTCGCCATCTCCCAGTCGACGACGGCGGCGACCCGGTCGTGCTCGTCGACGAGGAGGTTGTCCAGACGGTAGTCGCCGTGGATGACCGCGGCTGCGGACCCGGGTGGCAGCCGGCACCCGAGCTGCGCCAGCAGTTCGTCCGCCCCGACGAGCTCCCGGCTGCGGGACGCGGCGAGCTGGGCGCCCCAGCGGCGGACCTGCCGCGCGAGGAAGCCCTCCGGGCGCCCGAAGTCCCCCAGCCCGACGGGGACCGGGTCGACGGCGTGCAGGGCCACCAACGTGTCGACCATCCGGGCGCAGACCGCCCGGGTGCGCTGGGCACCGAGCGGCTCGAGCTGGCTGGCCAGCCGGTATGCCGTGCCGGACACCTTCTCCATCACGTAGAAGGGAGCGCCGAGGACGCTGGGGTCGGCGCACACGGCATACGTCCTGGGGACCGGCACCCCGGTGCCGTGCAGCGCGGTGATGACCCGGTGCTCCCGGACCATGTCGTGGGCGGTCGCGAGGACGTGGCCGAGCGGTGGCCGGCGCACGACGACCGACCCGGCCGGGCTGGACACCTCGTAGGTGAGGTTGGACCGGCCGCCAGCGAGCAGGCGCGCGCGCAGCGGACCGTCCAGGAGACCGGGCGTGCGGCCGTCGAGCCAGGAGCTGAGCGCAGCGAGGTCGAGCCCGACCGGGTCGGTGTGGACCGGGCCGGTCCTTCCGCCGGGCATCAGACGCCGCCCGTCAACAGGACGCCGCCGTCGACGACGAGGACCTGACCGGTCATCCAGGCGGCGTCGTCGGACAGGAGGAAGGCGACGACCCCTGCGACGTCCTCCGGCACCCCGAGGCGCCGCAGCGGGTAGGTGGCGGCCACCTGCTCCTCCCGGCCCTCGTAGAGGGCGCTGGCGAACGCGGTCTTCACCACGGCCGGTGCCACGGCGTTGACCCGGATCCCCGGGGCCAGCTCGATGGCCAGCTCCGCGGTGAGGTGGCCGAGCATCGCCTTGCTGGCGCCGTACATGGCCAGGCCGGGCGAAGGTCGCAGGCCGGCCACCGACGCGACGTTGACGATGGCGCCGCCGTGCTCGCCCATCCAGGCGGCGTGGGCCTGCTGGACCCAGGCCAGCGCGGCGATGCAGTTCACCTCGACGATCTTGCGGGCGGCGTCGAGGTCCAGGCCCATCAGCGGTCCGTAGACGGGGTTGATGCCGGTGTTGTTGACCAGCAGGTCGAGTCTGTCGAAGGCGTCCACCGTCCGGTCCACGGCGTCGCGCCGGTGCCCGGGGTCGTCGGCGCGACCGGCCATGGCGATGGCGTGCTCCGGTCCGCCGAGGGCCGAGACCGCCTCGTCGAGGGCCTCCTGACGGCGGGCGGTCAGGCACACCCTCGCGCCGTCGGCGACGAGCCGGTGCGCGATGCCGAGCCCGATGCCACGGCTGGCACCGGTCACCAGAGCCACCCGGCCGGCGAGGCGTGCGGTCATCGGTGCTCCGTGTTCCTGGGCCGGGCCTGGGCCGGGGCCGGGGTGGGGTGGGCGTGGGGGTTGGGCCGGTGTGACTAAGCGCCCGCTTAGCGCGCGTGGTGCCCGCCAGCGTTGCGCACTCCAGCACCTGCCGTCAACCGGCCGCGTCCGAGGGCCCGGCGCTGGTCGTACCGGTCAGCGGCTCGTGGACCTGCGGTACTGCGCGTTGGCCAGCGGCACGAAGACGAGGAGCACGGCAGCCGCCCAGATCAGGGTGTAGATGCCGGGGTGGACGAGCGACCACGAGGTCGGTGGCGGGATGTTGGCGTCGGGGTTCGAGTTGCCGAAGAGGTCCCGCGCCGCCTGGGTCACCGCCGAGACCGGGTTCCACTCGGCGAACACGCGCAGCGGGCCGGGCAGCGTGTTGAGCGGGACGAACGTGTTGGCCACGAAGGTCAGCGGGAACACGACGATGAACGAGGCGTTGTTGAAGACCTCGGGGCTCGGGACGAGCATCCCGACCCAGGCCATGACCCACGAGATCGCGTAGGCGAACACCAGCAGCAGGAGGTATCCGGTCGCCGCCTCGACCACCGACGTGTGGATGCGCCAGCCGACGAGCAGGCCGGTCAGGGACATGACGACGAGCACGATGACGTTGTTGACGACGTCGGACAGGGTGCGCCCGGTGAGCACCGCGGACGGCGACATCGGCAGTGACCTGAACCGGTCGATGATGCCCTTCTTGACGTCGTCGGCGAGCCCGGCCCCGGTGAGCGTCGCACCGAACACGACGGTCTGGGCGAAGATGCCGGCGATGAGGAACTCCCGGTAGCCCGCTCCCCCTCCGGCCTGGTCGATCGCGCCCCCGAAGACGTAGGCGAACAGCAGCACGAACATGATCGGCGAGAGCGTGGTGAAGACGAGCAGGTCCGGTACCCGTTTGATCTTGATGAGGTTGCGCTTGGCGACGACGAGCCCGTCGCCCACTGCGCTGGGCACCCTCATCGCGCCACCGACTCGCGAGATGGGCGCTGCACGTCCGTCTCGCCCAGCTCCGCGGCGTGACCGGTCAGGGTGAGGAACACGTCGTCGAGGGTCGGGCGGCGCAGGCCCACGTCGTCGACGGCGATCCCGGCGCCGTCGAGCAGGCGAAGCGCGTCGGTCAGCACGGCGGCACCGCCGGAGACCGGCATCAGCAGGGAGCGGCGGTGCTCCTCGACGACGGCGGAGCCCACCCCCAGCGAGGTCAGGAGCGAGACGGCGGTGGCCAGGTTGGCCGCGTCGGACACGGTGATGGCAATCCGCTCTCCGCCGACCTGTGCCTTGAGCTCGTCGGCGCTTCCCTGGGCGATGACCTTGCCGTGGTCGATGACGACGATCTCGTCAGCGAGCAGGTCGGCCTCCTCGAGGTACTGGGTGGTCAGCAACAGCGACGTCCCACCGGCGACCAAGGCCTGGATGACCTCCCACATGTCGGTACGGCTGCGCGGGTCGAGCCCGGTGGTGGGCTCGTCGAGGAACAGCACCGGCGGGTCCGCCACGAGTGCGCCCGCCAGGTCCAGCCGGCGGCGCATCCCGCCTGAGTATGTCTTCGCCATCCGGTCGGCGGCGTCCTCCAGCCGGAACCGGGCGAGCAGCTCACGTGCCCGAGCCCGGCTCGCCCTGGCGCCGAGGTGGTAGAGCCGTCCGACCATGTCGAGGTTCTCGAAGCCGGTCAGGTACTCGTCGACGGCGGCGGACTGGCCCGACACGCCGATCCCCTCGCGCACCCCCCGTGGGTCGGTGAGCACGTCGACCCCGGCCACCGTCGCGGTGCCCGAGTCGGGCCTCAGCAATGTGGTGAGGATGCGCACGGCCGTCGTCTTGCCGGCGCCGTTGGGCCCGAGCATCGCCAGCACCGTCCCTTCGGGGACTGTCAGGTCGATGCCGTCCAGCGCGACGACCCGGCCGTAGTGCTTGACCAACCCCCGGGCCACCACCGCGTCCGCCATACCCCCAGCCTCGCACGCCGCACCGACAGGGCACCCGGTTGCGCGGCGGGACCTGCCGGCTCGGTCTGCGTCGGTGCAGGATCGGCCGGTGCACCTTGTCTGGCAGTGCTGGGACCCGCTCGCGCGCATCCGCAACCGGGTTGGCTACTTCCGCAACCAGGTTGAGCGTTCCTCGCGACCTGTGTCCGGGTCCAGGACGTGCGGGACGACGACCGGGGGCAGCTCCTGCTCCTGCGGAACGCCGGAGTCAGCGGTAGTTCGTGAATGGAACCCGCGGGGGCGGTACCGGTTGGCTGTGAACGGATATCGTCCATGACCTGCGGATATCCGTTGATCGCAAATGGCAGGGATCGATCAACTTGCGGACTTTTCGCGGACTCGCGAGGCCCGCGCAGCGACGATTCGCGTCAGCGGTCGCTGCCGGTCCGGTTGGTCTGTTCGGTGAGCCAGAAGACGAGGTCGGCGCGCCAGTAGCGGAGGTGGCGCCCGACCTGGAAACTGCGGGGCGGCGCCGAGGTGGCGCCAGTAGCGGAGGGTGCCCTCGGGGATCCGGAGGTTAGGCGCAGGCTTCTTGGAGGGTGAGCATCTCGTCGCCGGGGTTGCGACGCGGGTTCGGGTTGGTGGGCTGAGCGGTCATGAGAAGTCCCTTGGTGGGGTTGTCGACCTGGTGGTCGGAAGGGGTGGTTCCCCTCCGCGAAGTAGGTGTGCAGGGCCTCCCTATCGATGATCAGCGATAACGGGCTATCAGCCGACTCTTCGCCTACACAGGGGAACGCCGACAAGCCAGGAGACGGCAAGAGCGCACTAGCAACCGGTATGTCATCGCCTACGCGACGGTGTTCGCACTGAGCTTCGCCATCGGCCAGGCGGTATTGCCGCCTCAAGACCGTGCCGAGACCAACGCCGCCCAAGTCATCCTCAGTGTCGTCCTTCTCGTCATCGCCGGCACGGCGGCCATCGCGGCCGGATGGTCAGCCGTTTGGAGCTTCAAAGACCGAAAGGCAGGAAGTCGGGAGCCCACGGACGACTGACGCGCAACCCCGACTCCGGTGGCCTCACCTCCAAGCCGCCGACCCGACGCGGCAGCATTCGGCAGGCGCTCCGAGCCGGTCAAGCCCTCAGTTGCGGGTCGGCGCAGGTGCTCACTCCGTGTACCGCCGCATCACCGCACGCGCGAAGTGGAGTGCTTGACCGTCTCTCCAGCCTGCCTGCTGGCTCCGCTATGGGCCGGTGTCTCTCCCTGGTCTGTTCCGCCCAAGAACCGTGACCACTGTCTCGATCAGGATCCACAGCCGCCAACCGCGACAAACCCGACGCGGCATCATCACACCGACGCCGTGACGTCACGATCTACGCCTGTTCAACCTGTTCCTACCTCTGAGGTTGACCCCGTTCGGTGGACATCCTGATCGTCAGGTTTCGGCCCTGGCAGGAAAGGATGCCCTCATGGGTGCCAAGAGGAAGAGTTTCACCCCGAAGTACCGGCAGGAAGCCGCTCATCTGGTGATCGACACTGGGCGAACGATCGTTGAGGTTGCCGGGAGATCGGAGTCGGAGAGGCGCTGCTGGGCAGGTGGGTGGCGATTGAGCGGTCCCGGATGGATGACCCGCCGGCAGCGGTAGACGCCGACGAGCGGGCCGAGCTGGTCCGGTTACGGCGTGAGGTGGCCGAGCTGCGGATGGATCGGGAGTTCTTGAAAAGTGCAGCGGCCTTCTTCGTCACGGAGAACTCGAACCTGAGCAGGCGTTCGCAGTGATCGAGGCGGAGAAGGCCACCACGACGGGACGGCTCGCGCGGATGGCGGACCTGCTGGGCGTGTCGCGATCCGGGTACTACGCGTGGGCGGCC
>JBPCOG010000226.1:0-10955 GCA_051000455.1 Lapillicoccus sp.
AACGAGTAGACCGGCTGCCCACCGTGGATCGTCGTGACCTCGAGGTCGCGGCGGCGGGCACGGGCAGCGGCAGCGACCGACTCGGCGAGACCCGTCGGTGCGTCAGCGCCGCTGACGAGGGTCAGCAGCTCCCCGCCGCTGCCGAGCAGCCGCTCGATGACCGCGCCGGCCACCTGCTGCTCGTCGATGCCGATCGTGACGATGTCGTCGTCGACGACGCCGAGGACGTCCCCCGCGTGGCACCACCCGACGGAGGTCAGCGCGTCCGCCGAGGCGGTCGTCACGGCGCCGGTCCGGGTGGCCGCGGCTGCGCTGCTCATGGCAAGGACGTTGTCCGACCTGCTCGCCTGCGGGTCGAACACGGCGAGCGCCGCGATGCCCTGCACCGCCGCCCTCGTGCGCACCACCGTCACATCCAGTCCTTCGTCGGTGGCTGCGCTCGCGGCGGCCTGCGCCGCAAGCTCGGTGTCGGCGTCGTTGGGCAGCAGCAGCACCGGGCCGGCTCCGCAGCGGCGCACCGCCTCGAGCAGCCGGCCGGCCGACACCGGGCGCCGACCTCCGCTCATCACCACCTCCGCACCTGCAGCACGGAACGCCACGGCCAGTCCCTCACCCGCGGCGCAGGCGAGGACCACCCCCGTCGCCGGCTCCCGCTCCGAGCGCGCCTGCTCCCCGAAATGGGTCACCCTGATCCGGTGGGGACGCCCGGCCACCAGCGCCGCCTCGAGGGCTGCGCCGACGTCGTCGACGTGCACATGGACGTTCCACAGGTCGTCCGAGCCGACGACCAGCAAGGAGTCCCCCAGCTCGTCGAGCCGGCCCCGCAGTCCCGCGACGGCCTCGGCGGTCGAGTCCGACAGCAGGAACATGACCTCGTATGCCGGTCCGCCGCCTTCGAGGTCGCCGTTCGCCGCCCGCCCCGTCCCGCTCACCGGCCGCGCCCATCCCCGTCGCCGCCGCAGCGGGTCGCTGACGGTCAGCGCCTCCGTCCCCGGGTCGCCACCGACGACCCTCTCGAGCGCCTCGAGAAGCACCACGTAACCGGCCCCGCCCGCGTCCACCACCCCGGCGCGCTGCAGGACCGGAAGCTGCGCCGGCGTGCTCGCCAGGGCGTGGCGCGCGGCGGCGAGGGCCGCGGCGCACACGGCATACAGCGTGCCGTCCTCCTCGGCGGCCCGCACTCCCGCCCGGGCGGCGGCCTGCGCGACCGAGAGCATCGTGCCCTCGACAGGGCGTCCGACACTAGCCCGGGCGAGCCGGTCCGCCCGGGTCAGCGCCCGGGCGAGCCCCGGGCCGTCGAGCACGTCGGCGCGGGTCGCGGCGACCTCGTCGGCCACGCCCCGGAGGATCTGGCTGAGCAGGACGCCCGAGCTCCCGCGCGCCGTCCGCAGCATCGCGCGCGCGATGTCCGTCGTGGCAGCTCCGAGGGAGACCGGCGTCGCCGTGCGAGCCCCTTCCTCGTCCCCGGTCCGGTCGCTCCGGTCCCGCGCCGCGTCGAGCGCGCCGTCGAAGGTGAGGTAGAGGTTGGTGCCGGTGTCGCAGTCGTGGACGGGGAAGACGTTGAGCGCGTCGATCTCGCTCCGGCGCAGGGCGAGCGAGGAGCGGGCGATGGCGGCCCACCGGCGCGCGGCCGCGGCGTCGAGGCCCGTCAGCACCGCGGCACGCCGGTCGGCGGTCCTGTCGCTCGGCATCGGCGGGGCCCTCCCCGGGACTCAGTCGCAGCGGATGGTGCGTGGTGGCAGGGTACCGGCACGGTAGCGGGCGGTACCGACACCCGACGACGCACTCGCGTTTGGCCCAACGGGTGCGCTCGGCTATTCTTGACCGGTTCCCCTGACGGCGATGGCGCATCCCTGATGCGCCGACGCGCGAGCGGGCGGACCGAAGCCTTCGTCACCCATCGAGTTTCAGGAGATCACCCGTGGCTGCCACCTGCGACGTCTGCGGCAAGGGACCGGGCTTCGGCCACAGCATCTCGCACTCACACCGTCGCACCAAGCGTCGCTGGAACCCCAACATCCAGCGGGTCCGGGCCATCGTCGGCGGCGTGACCCCGAAGAAGCTCAACGTCTGCACCTCCTGCCTGAAGGCTGGCAAGGTCGCCCGCTGACCCTGCGGTCAGCAGGCCGGTCCCGCCGGCGCCGGTGAGGGGCTCCCGGTCGCGAAGTGGTCCCAGCCGCGAGGCGGCTGCCGGGTCCCGTCGAGCGTGACCCCGGACCCCTCCCGCACGGTGCCGACCCGGCGCCACCCGCCCGGGACGGCGCCAGGGAAGCTCGCGAGCAAGGAGTGCTCCTCCCCGCCCGTCAGGACGCACTCGAGGGCGAGGTCCGCACCGAGCGCGGGGTGGAGCCGGGCCACGTCGCCGGCAAGGGCGGCCGAGTCGAGGTCGAACCGGACCCCGCTGGCGCGGGCGACCCGGTCGGCGTCGCGCAGCAGCCCGTCCGACAGGTCGATCATCGCGGTCGCGCCCGCCGCCGCCGCCGCGGGCCCCTGCTCCAGCGGCGGCCGCGGGCAGCGCTGGATGTCCACCGCGCCGGGGTCCGCGCCGGGGCGTCCGGACTCCAGCAGGCGCCAGCCGGCCGCAGCCAGCCCGAGGGTGCCGGCGACGGCGACCGCGTCCCCCACGTGTGCCCCGGACCGCAGCACCGGCCCACGACCGTCAAGGGCGCCCAGAGCGGTCACCGACACCACCAGGGTCCCGGAGGGCGCGGAGGACAGGTCCCCACCCAGGACCGGGACGCCGACCCGGCGAGCCGCGTCCCCGAGACCTCGGGCGAACGTGGTCACCCACTCCAGGGCGGTCGCCGGGTCCGCGACGAGGGTGACGAGCAGCCCCGTCGGGCGAGCGCCCATCGCTGCCACGTCGGCGAGGTTCTGGGCCACGGCCTTGGCCCCGACGTCGGCGGGGCCGGACCACTCGTCGCGCCAGTCCCGCCCGCGGACCATGGCGTCCGTGGTGACGACGAGCGCGCCGACGGGCTCGATCACCGCTGCGTCGTCGCCTGGCCCGACAGCCACCTCCGGACCGCCCGCCAGCAGCGGCAGGATCAGCTCGAGCAGCTGCGCCTCGGAGACGTCCGCCAGGGTCTGCCCGTCGTTCCCCCGGCCATCGCTCACGGCACGCTCCTCCTTCTCCGGTTCGGCTCGTGCAACCAGTCAGTGTCGCCTGATGCTGAGGTAGGCCGGTCGGCGCGGTCGGTGGTGTGCCGGGGCGGCGGGAGTCCAACCCGCACGGTACCGTCTGCGGGGGCAGGCACTTGCGTCTGCGTGGTTCGCGCGGGCACCGCAGTCCCGGCCGAAGCGGAAGAGGTGTGTCGTGGTGGTTCAGGCCTACATCCTGATTCAGACCGAGGTCGGCAAGGCGGCGACGGTCGCGGAGGCCATCGCCGCCATCACCGGCGTCGCGGTCGCCGAGGACGTCACCGGCCCTTACGACGTCATCGCGCGCGTCGAGGCGAGCAACGTCGACGAGCTCGGCAAGCTCGTCATCGCCAAGATCCAGGACGTGCCGGGCATCACCCGTACCCTCACGTGCACGGTGGTCCACGTCTGAGCGCGCTCACCACATCGACGGCGGAAGCGCCGTGTCGGCCCGCTCCGCGGGCCGGTCGCGTGGCGGTCCTTCGGGCCCGCGGGGTCCTGCTGGTGCCGGTGGCGCTCGCGGGGTGCTCGTGTCCGGTGGAGGTCTCGCTGCCGTTGTCGGCGTCCGACCCGGCCTGCGCGGCCGCCGGGGCCCGGTGGCCGGCCACCGTCTCCGGCGAGCAGCCCGTGCCGGTGTCGCCACAGTCGCCGGCCGTCAGGGCATGGGGCGCCCCGGCCGTGATCGCCCGGTGCGGACTGCCTTCCCCGGGGCCGACCACCGACGAGTGCCTGGCCGTCGACGGTGTCGACTGGGTGGTCACCCCGCTCAGCGACGGGACGAAGTTCGTGACGTACGGCCGCAGTCCCGCCATCGAGGTCCTCGTCCCCAGGCGCTACGCCCCGGAACCTCTGCTGCTCCCCGCGTTCAGCCCCGCGGCCCGGGCGTTGCCCACGACCGAGCGGCACTGTAGCTAGCGCCCAGCCCAGCCGCGCAAGCCCAGGTCACCTCAGGCCGATGCGCCGCTCGAGGGCGAGGTTGACCAGCTCGTCGATGAGCCGGGGATAGCTGAGACCGCCGGCCGCCCACATCCGCGGGTACATCGACTGGGGGGTGAACCCCGGCATCGTGTTGATCTCGTTGACGAGGACGCGTCCCTCGGGGGTGTAGAAGCAGTCCACCCGCGCAAGGCCCTCGCACCCCAGCGCCTCGAAGGCCGCCACGGCGAGCCGCTGCACCTCGCCGGCCACCTCGTCCGGCACGTCCGCAGGACAGCTGAGGTCGACGTCGTCCTCGGCGAGGTACTTCGCCTCGAAGTCGTAGAAGGAGTGGTTGTCGCGTACCCGTACCTCCCCGACCGGAGCGGTGCGCGGCGGGTCGGTTCCGTGACCCTGGAGCACCGCGCACTCGATCTCCCGGCCGAGGACCGCCGCCTCCACGATGACCTTCGGGTCGTGCTGACGCGCGGTCTCGACGGCGGCTTCCAGCCCCTCGGCCCCCATGACCCTGGTGATCCCCATGCTCGAGCCCCCCCGGGCCGGCTTGACGAAGGCGGGGAAGCCGAGCGCGCCCACCGCGGCCAGGGCCGACGCCCGGCGGGTCGTCCAGTCGCGGTCGCTGACCACGGCATACGGGGCGACGGGGAGGCCGTGCCCCGCGAACACGACCTTCATGAAGTGCTTGTCCATGCCGACCGCGGAGGCCAGCACCCCGGACCCCACGTAACGGATGTCGGACAGCTCGAGGAAGCCCTGGATGGTGCCGTCCTCGCCGAACGGGCCGTGCAGCAGCGGGAACACGACGTCGACCTCCCCGAGGGCGGTCGGTGGTCGCCCGGGCTCGAGCACCGTCAGGGCCCGCTCGGTGGTGCCGAGCGGGACGAGGATCGTGCTGGCGGAGCCGTCGACCTCGGGGACGTGGCCGGCCCTGAGCTCGAGCGGCGCCGGGTCGTCGGCGACACTGACCCAGCGGCCGTCCCGGTCGATGCCGATCGGCACGACGTCGTAAGTGTCGCGGTCGATGGCCCGCAGGACGCCGGCGGCGGTCGAGCACGAGACGGCGTGCTCCGAGGATCGGCCCCCGAAGACAACGGCGACTCGTGGCTTCCGGGACGGGCGCTGCGTGCTCATCACCGCAGACCCTATCCGTGCCTCGTCGGGCGGTCCTACGCTCACGTCGTGAGCGACGACCTGGACGATCTCTCCCCCGCCTCCCTCGTCGTGGCGGCAGGGCGCCCGCCGCGGACCCCCGGCGCGAGCGTCAACCCGCCGGTCGAGCTCACCTCGACGTATGTCGCACCCCTCACCGGCGTCGGCTACGCCCGCAACGGGAACCCGGTGTGGACCGCCTTCGAGGACGCGCTCGGCCGTCTCGAGGGCGGCGCGGCGCTCGTGTTCGGCTCGGGGATGGCTGCGATCGCCGCAGTGCTCGCGCTGGTGCCGGACGACGGCACCGTCGTGACGCCGCGGCACGCCTACAACCTGACCAACGTCCTGCTCGACGAGAAGGCCAAGGCAGGGCTCGAGGTCCGTCAGGTCGACATCAGCGACACCGCCACGGTCGTCGCCGCGCTCGACGGGGCCGACCTGGTGTGGACCGAGTCGCCGACCAACCCGATGCTCGAGGTGGCCGACCTGTCCGCGATCTACCGGGCAGCCGCCGAGAGTGGTGTCCTGGCCGTCTGCGACAACACGCTGCCCACCCCGCTGCTCCAGCGTCCCCTGGGCATGGGCGCCGACGTCGTCGTCCACTCCGTGACGAAGTACCTCTCCGGGCACTCCGACGTCGTCCTCGGCGCCACCGTCACCGCGACGTCCGGGCGCGGGCCCGGCCTGCACGACCGCCTCAGCGGACACCGCACCCTGCACGGCGGGATCGCCGGGCCGATGGAGGTGTGGCTCGCCCTGCGGGGGATGCGCACGCTTGACGTGCGGATGGAGCGCTCCTGCGCCAGCGCCGCCGAGCTCGCCCGGCGTCTGGCCGGGCACCCCGGCGTCGAGCGCGTCCGCTACCCGGCGCAGGGCGCGATGCTGGCGATCGAGGTATGCGGGGGGCCCGACGCTGCGGACCGGGTCGCAGCCGGGTGCCGCCTCTGGCTCGACGCGACGAGCCTGGGCGGGGTCGAGTCCCTCATCGAGAGACGGCGCAAGTATGCCGCCGAGCCGGCCACCGTGCCCGAGAACCTGCTTCGCCTGTCGGTGGGGATCGAGGACGTGGGCGACCTCTGGCGCGACCTTGACCGGGCCCTGCGCGCCTGACGACCAGCCGCACTCGGCCCGCGTGCAGCCCGGGAACCAGCCGCGGGGTCAGCCGTCGGTCAGCCGTCGGTCAGCCGTCGGCCAGCCGTGCTCACCGGGAGTCCCCGTCCGTTTGCTCCCCGCCGTGCCGGGTAGGGTCCGACTCGACCCCCGACGACTCGACCCGCGACCGAAAGTGGGGCCCATGAGGGCTGTGACCTGGCAGGGAAAGCAGGACGTGCGGGTGGAGGAGGTTCCCGACCCCACCATCGCGGAGCCGACCGACGCGATCGTCCGCATCACCACGACGAACATCTGCGGCTCGGACCTTCACCTCTACGAGCCGCTCGCCGCGTTCATGGGCGTCGGGGACATCCTCGGGCACGAGTCGATGGGGATCGTCGAGGAGGTCGGGCCCGACTGCGGCGACCTGCGGGTCGGGGACCGGGTGTCCATCCCCTTCCAGATCTCCTGCGGGCACTGCTGGATGTGCGCCCAGCACCTCTACACGCAGTGTGAGACCACGCAGGTCCGCGACCAGGGCACCGGTGCCGCGCTGTTCGGCTTCTCAAAGCTCTACGGCCAGGTCCCCGGTGGGCAGGCGCAGTACCTGCGGGTTCCCCAGGCCCAGTTCACCCACGTCAAGCTCCCAGAGGGTCCTGCCGACGACCGGTTCGCCTACCTCTCGGACATCCTGCCGACCGCATGGCAGGGGGTGGAGTACGCAGCGGTTCCGGACGGCGGCACCATCGTCGTGCTCGGCCTCGGTCCGGTGGGCGACTTCGCCTGCCGGATCAGCGCGCACCGGGGTCACCGCGTGATCGGTGTCGACCTCGTTCCGGATCGTCTGGAGCGGGTGCGGGCCCGGGGCGTCGAGGTCGTCGACCTGCGCGAGCACGAGGACGACCTCGGCGACGTCATCCGTGACATGACCGGAGGTCGGGGACCCGACTCCGTCGTCGACGCCGTCGGCATGGAGGCGCACGGGTCGCCGGTGACGACGTTCGTCCAGAAGGCGGCCGGGCTGCTTCCTTCCGCGGTCGCCGCGCCGATCCAGGAGAAGGCGGGAGTCGACCGGCTCAACGCGCTCTACTCCGCCATCGACATCGTGCGCCGCGGAGGCACCATCTCGCTGTCGGGCGTCTACGGCGGGGCGGCCGACCCGATGCCGATGGTGACGCTGTTCGACAAGCAGATCCAGCTCCGGATGGGACAGTGCAACGTCAAGCGCTGGGTCGGCGACATCATGCCGCTGCTCACGGACGGGGACCCGCTCGGCGTCGACGACTTCGCCACCCACCGGCTGCCACTGACGGACGCGCCGGACGCCTACCGCGCCTTCCAGGAGAAGCGTGACGGGCACATCAAGGTTCAGCTCAAGCCTTGACCGTCGCTCCGTCGCCGGAGGATGCGAGTCGGCCTCGGCGAGGCGGTCCCGACAGCGTCGGGCCGCCACCGGCTAGTCCTGCTCGCCCTTGCGGCTGCGGGCCATGAGCAGCTCGACGACCGCGCGGGGCGTGAGCCGGCCGTCCACGACGGCGACCACGCCCTCGACGATCGGCATGTCCACGCCGTGGCGCCTGGCGAGCTCGAGGATCGACGCGCAGGACTTGACGCCCTCGGCGGTCCGCCTGGTGACCGCGCTGACCTCCCCGACGCTCATCCCGTGCCCGAGGTTCTCGCCGAACGTGCGGTTGCGGGACAACGGCGACAGGCAGGTGGCAACGAGGTCGCCGACGCCGGCGAGACCCATGAACGTCGCAGGGTCGGCTCCCAGCGCGGCGCCCAACCGGGCGGTCTCGGCGAGCCCACGGGTGATGATCGAGGCCTTGGCGTTGTCGCCCATCCCCATGCCCCCGGCCATGCCGACGGCCAGGGCCACGACGTTCTTCACAGCGCCCCCGAGCTCGGTACCGAGGACGTCGGTGTTCGTGTACGGCCTGAAGTAGGGCGCGGCACAGGCAGCGGCGACGCTGTCGGCGACGGCCTCCCGCTCGCAGGCAAGGACACTTGCGGCTGGCTGCTTCCTCGCGATCTCCCCGGCAAGGTTGGGTCCGGAGACGACGACGATGCGTTCGCGCCCGACCCCCCCGACCTCGGCGATGACCTCGCTCATCCGCATCGCCGTCCCTAGCTCCACCCCCTTCATCAGCGACACCACGGCGGCGTCCCCCGGCAGCGACCCCCATCGGGCGAGGTTGGCCCGCAACGTCTGCGACGGCACGGCCAGGACGACGATCGAGGCGCCCGCCAAGGCCTCGGCCGGGTCGGTCGTCGCGCGCAGGCCGGCCGGCAGCGCAATGCCGGGCAGGTACTCCTCGTTGAAGCCGCTGTTCACCTGGCCGACCACCTCCTCGCGGCGCCCCCACATCGTCACCGAGGTGCCGGCGTCGGTCATCGTCGCGGCGAAGGCCGTCCCCCAGCTGCCGGTGCCGAGCACGGCCGCGCGGCTCACCGGACGCGCCGACGCGGGTTGCCGGTCTCGGGCCGGCCGTGCTTGCCCGAGTCGAAGCGCTCCACGGGGGCCTGTTCCGCGCGGAGTACCTCGAGCAGGCCGGTGATCCGTTCCATCAGCCGGCCCGTGGCCCTCTGGAGGACCGCGGTGTCGATGGGCAGGCCATACAGGTCGGTGAGCTCGAGCGGCCGCCCCGCGAGCACGTGCATCGTCCTGCGCGGGAGCAGGCGCACCACGCGCCCGTACGTCGCGAGGACGTCCTGCGACCCCCAGTGCGCGATGGGGACCAGTGGGCACCGGGTCTCGAGCGCGACCCGGGCCGCTCCAGTGCGGGCGACCATCGGCCAGAGGTCGGGGTCGCGGGTCAGGGTGCCCTCCGGGAACACGACGACGCACTTGCCCGCCCTGACGCCCGCCGCCGCGGCCCGGTACGCGTCGGCCGCGCGCCCCGTCCTGCGGTAGACCGGGATCTGACCCGCGCCGAGCAGCAGCCTGCCCACCACCGGGATGCGGAAGACCTCCTCCTTGCCCAGGAAGTACGGCGGGTGCCCGTGGTCGTAGAGGTAGTGCGACACCGCGAAGGGATCGAAGTACGACACATGGTTTGGCGCGGCAACGAACCCCCCCGTGCACGGCAGGTGCTCGCCGCCGCGCCAGTCCTGGACGGTCATCGCCTCCATGAATGGACGCACCAGCAGGGCCGTCACGCGGTATGCCGCCGAGAGACGTGCCTGCCCCGGTGCGTCGGTCACGTGGTCACCTTCCCGTTCGGGGGGGTCGCGGTCATCCTTGCCGCCGTGGGGTCCCCTGTCGAGCAGCGAGGCCGGTGCGGGAGCATGGGGGCGATGAACCACAGCGCACAACCCTCGTCATGGCACCTCGTCGTGCCGGTCAAGGGCGGTTCCCGGGCCAAGAGCCGGCTGGCGGCCCCTGCCGGTGTCGACCATGGCGACCTCGCCCAGGCGATCGCCATGGACACCGTCCTGGCCGCCGCCGAGGCGGTGACCCGCCACGCGGTCGTCGTCGTGACGTCCGAGGCCCCCGTCGAGGCGCTGGCGCGGTCCCTCGGCGTCCTGTCCGTTCCGGACCCGGCGGGCGGGCTCAACGCTGCCGTCACGGCGGGCCTGGCGTGGCTGGCCGAGCACGCTCCCCGGAGCCGGCGCGGGGTGCTCCTCGGGGACCTTCCCGCGCTCCAGGCCTGGGACCTCGTCGCGGCCCTGCTCGAGGCAGAGGCCCACCAGCGGGCGTTCGTACCGGACGCGGCCGGCACCGGGACAGTGCTGCTGACAGCAGTCGCCGGAGTCCGGCTCGAACCGCGCTTCGGGCCGGACTCCGCCGAGCGGCACGAGCGGGCGGGCTGCACCCGGCTGGCGATCGACAGTCCCCGACTGCGCACCGACGTCGATGACGCCGCGTCCCTTCGTGCCGCGCTGCGACTGGGCGTCGGAGCGCACACAGCCGCCCTCGTCGCCCATCTCGTCGCACCCGAGGTCGGCTAGGTTCATCCCATGCAGGGCAGCGTGCACACCTACGACGAGACCACGGGGGACGGCAGCGTACTGCTGGACGACGGGCAGCAGCGGTCCTTCACGGGCGACGTCTTCCGGCGCAGCGCGCTTCGCCACCTGCGGGTGGGCCAGCGGCTCAGCCTGGAGACGGACGAGGGGGGCGTCGTCAGCCGGCTCTGGGTGGTCGGGATCGGGCCCGACGAGCGCATCCGCTGACCGCGCCGGGCAGGGACACCAATGTGTCAGGTCCGGGTTGAGCCGTCCCTCCCGACCTGTCAGCGACGAGCGGTGCCGACCGCTGTCCGGGTGGCGGTGGAGGTCTTCTTCGCCGGCCCCGTCTTCTTCGCCGTCGCCGTCTTCTTCGCCGTCTTCTTCGCCGGCGTCGTCTTCTTCGCCGTCGCCGGCGTCGTCTTCTTCGCCGTCTTCTTCGCCGTCGCTGTCTTCTTCGCCGGCGCCGTCGTCTTCTTCGCCGTCGTCGCCGCCTTCGTGCCGGCGGACGCCGCCTTCTTGGTCGGCGCGGTGGCGCGGGCGGAGGTCGTCGTGCCGGCGCCCTTCCTCGTGGTAGCGGACCTCGGGGTCGGCGCCGCGGTCCTGGTGGCCGTCCCGGCTGTCGCCCGGGCGCCCACGGGCGAGGCCTTCGGCAGCTTTCGCGGGTCGCCAACCTGAGCCTTGACGGC
>JBPCOG010000177.1:0-5123 GCA_051000455.1 Lapillicoccus sp.
TGTCTCGGTGCCTGCCGGACCCGGGACGGGACCGTGGTGGCTCGAGGACGGGCACATGCGGGTGCTCGCGCTGTGCGGGGGACGGCTCCGGCCGGGCCGGGGGGAACAACAGCGACCCTGTCGGCACCCCGGGGGACGGCAGAGCCGTGCTGGCCCAACCCACCTAGGAGGGCTTGCGCGTGATCGAGGCGGCTGACGGGGCCATCGAGGACACCCTCGACGCCCTGGGTGACGAGTTCGACGCCGCAGAGCTGAGCCGGTGTGTCCGCACCCTCAGGGCGTGGACACATGACGCCGGGCAGTGGTGGCCTGGCCCGGGTCGTCCGGTGCGGTAGCCCGGTCCGAGTCGCCCGGTGAGCTCGCACGCTCCGGGCCTCCCAGCTGTATCGTGGCGATCTCCCACGGACGCAGGGGCAGCTCGACGACGCCGTCACGCACGGGAACCTCCTCGCCCGGGCGGCCCAACAGGTCGCAACGCCGCGCTGCCGCCGCCACGACCCAGGACCCGTCGTCCCGCCACACCCCTGCCGAGCTGATGCGGGCGGTCACGGCCTCCGTCGTCTCGGCGGCGACGCGCAGCTCGAGCCACGCCCCGCGGCGTCGCAGCGCCGTCATGACGACTCCGTCCCCCTCGATGAGCGGGCCGGGCTCTGGCAGCGAGCCGCCAGTGAGCCCGGCGCCTCTTGACCAGATGACAGGGTGGAGGTACCCCTCCGCGGCAGTGACGAGCCCGGCGGTACGCCAGTCCCCTGCGTGTGGCAGGACGGCCAGCTCGACGGTCACCGGTCCGAGGCACTGGGCCGAGGGGGTGGGTGACTGGGGGCCGGCCGGCTCGTCGCGAAATGGGTGGACGTTGCGGCTGAGGTAGCCGATCGAGCGCAGGAGCGTCAGCGCCAGCTGTTGTCCCTGCGCCTCGCCGACCACCTCGTACTCCATCGTGCGGCGCACGAGCACACCGGCACCCCCCGCGTCGACGAACCGCTCGGCAGGGTAGGTCGCGATGGGGAGCTCGCCGCTGGAGCCGCCCTCCGGCACCAGCGGCCGCTCGACCACCGCGAGCTGTCCGTCGGCATGACTTGACTCGGTATGCCGTGCCAGCGGCACCATGAGGCGCAGCCGGTGGTCGCGTGACCGGTTCTCCCAGGCCAGGGCCAGGCGCAAGAAGCGCTCGCCCGCCCGGAGCTCGACCCGGGTGACGATCGTCACCGGTTCCGTGGTCTCAGAGCGCGACCCGTCGACCTCGACCCGCGTCGGCAGAAGGTAGTCGCGGGCCACCTCAAGGGCGCCGCGCAGCGGCCCCGACTCGAGGACCGTGACTCGCACGCGCTCCGGGACGTCGACGACCCGGTCCAGGCCGGGCGGTCCGTAGTTGTAGCTGTCGCCGGCGTCACCCTCGTCACGGAGCGCGCCGACCCCGTCCAGTACGGTGCCGTCGGCGGCGGTCAGCCGCAACGCACCGTCAGGGCGGAGCTCGGCGGTCAGCCAGCCGTTGCCGACGGAGTCGGCGGTGACGATGACCGCGGCGCTGTCGCGCAGGCCGGCACCACCGGTGCCGCTCGGTAGCCCTGGCGCCGGCGGCGGAGCGGACGTCGGGGTCAGGCTGACCGGCGCGAGTGCGTCCACGCGCAGGGAGCAGACGAGCCGTCGGCGTGGCTCGTCGAGGGTGATGACCTCCCACTCGTCGGCAGCACCCGCCCGAGCGGCGACCTCGGCGACCCGGTTCCGCTCGACGACCGGGTCGAAGTGCCGCGCACCCGGCTGGTCGGCCACGTGGAAGGTCAGCACCCGCTCGGTCTCGTCCATGTCGATCCGCACCACCTGCAGCCCGAACAGCTCGCGGTCATGTACCCGCCGGAGCAGGGCGGCGAGCCGGTGGGAGGGGACGCGTTCGCGCGCGAGCGCCCGCGCCGGTCGCCCGAGCTCCTGCGTCGCCGCTGCGTCGCCGCCGGGCGTCCGTAAGGCGACTGCGGACCAGTCCTCGGGCACCGGGATGGTGACCTCGAACTGGTCGGTCCGTGGCGCGGGGGAGGGGTTGACGACGAGCAGGGAGCCGAGGGGGACCGCCCGGGCCAGTGCGGTGAGGGCGCGGTCGCGCACCGCTTGGGCCGCGTGCTCGCCCTCGGCGATGCGTGCGGCAACCTGCAGTGCTGTCTCGTCGACGCCACACCCGGTGACCGAGTCGTGACACGAGGAGTCGACCAGGTCACCCCACGCGATGTCGAGGTAGACCTGCGGCCAGTCCGGCAGCCACACGGCCGCGAACGGCTCTGCGTAGCGGGCGAGCATCCGCTCGGCGCGCGCCATCGCGTCCTTGAGGTGCCACCGCACGGAGATCACGCCCGGGAGGATGTTGGCCCTTGCGTGGCTGCGCAGCTCTCCCTCGACGACGCGCAGCTGGGTCTCGTCGGTGTGCGCGAGCTCTAGGTACTCCGCGAGGGTCGCCACTCTCACCCGTGGGCCGCCCGGCTGGTCGTCGAGCGTGGCGACCTGTTGCATCAGGCTCGGCAGGGGCGCCGCATGGTCGGTCCCGTACATCGCGAGGAAGGCGTCGTCACCGAACCAATGCCGTTGCTCGACAAGGCGTTCCACCAGACGCGCGCGCACCGAAGCAGGATCTGCCCCCGTCGTGCTGTCCGTGAACAGGTCCGCTGCGTTTCCGTAGCCGCTGGCGAGGTACTCCGTGCGGATCCCGGTCCCGTCGGGCGAGCGCCAGAGGAACTCGTGGCGGTCCACGCTCGCGGGGACCCCGCGCCAGACGCAGGCTCGTGCCAGACCGGCGAGACGCAGGATCTGGGGCATCTGCGCGCAGTGGCCGAACATGTCCGGCAGGTACCCGACCGGCATGGGGTCACCGAGGGTGGCCGCGGCGGCCCAGCCCATCTCGAGGTTGCGGATCATCGTCTCGCCGGAGCAGAGGAACTCGTCCATGAGCACCCGCCACGGTCCGACCGCCAGCTGGTTGCCGGCGACGAGGCCGCGGACGACCTCACGCTGCTCGGGTCGCACCTCGAGGTAGTCCTCGACCGCGGCCATCTGCCCGTCCATGGTGAACCGGAAGCCGGGCTGGGCCTGGCTGCGTGACGTCACGTCGTCCATCAGGTCGACCAGCCGTAGGCGAAACCGCTGGAAGGGCTCGTACCACTCGCGGTCCCAGTGGGTGTGCGGAACGAGCCAGACGTCGGCTCCCTGCTGGGTTGACCTGGGTACGCTGCTCACTCGGCTCCCTCTCGACGGGCGCCCATCCTGTCAGAGGGCCGGACGGGAGCGGAAGCGCCGCAGCTGGCCGAGGGCCAACGGGGCTACCGGCGGGTCGCGTGCGGCTTCAACGGGTCGGGCGGCACCACGCGGCGCTCACCGGGGGGTCACCGCCACCCACGCCTGTTGCCACCCCGCCACCGCCAGGCGCCCGTTCTCGAAGTCGCCCCGGCTGACTGCAGTGGTGGTGGCGCCGCTCGAGGGGTCGTAGACCGTCAGCGTGTCGTCGGCGCTGGCCGTGACGAGGACGACGTGACGCGGGATGCGGCTGTCCCCGATGAACAACGGCACGGTCTCACCGGCCCGTGTCGCGGTGACGATGTGCGTGAAGGTCCGCCCCGCGTCATCGGGGTCGACGAGCTCGCCGGCGTACGCCGAGCCGGGCAGGCCGGACCGCCCGTCGCCACCACCCATCTGGTTCGCCACGCTGGACGGCGACGTCCCGAGCGCCCGTGGCCAGGGGATCTGGAGGTGACCGTCGTGGTTCCTCAGGCCACCGGTCTGCTCGTGCATCCTGCGGCTCTCGTCCCGGAACCGGGCCTGCGGTGTGGACGCGCCGGCGGGGCAGGCTCTGCCGGTGCGCGGGTCGTAGCCCGTCAGGACGGACATCGCGTATGCCGGGTCGTTGAGCATCCGCGACATGACGAGGACGGAGGACCCGCAGGTCGTTCCATCCGGCTGGGTGAAGGTGCCCGGTGGGGTGTGGGTGGGGTCGAGGGCCGCCTCCCGCAGGGACGGCGTCATCGTCGCGAGTCTCGTCGCGAAGCGGGCCAGCGCCGGCAGCGGGGCCGCCGAGGCGAGAGCCGCGAGGACCGACCCTCTGGCGCGGTCGTCGGGTGAGCCGTCCAGCAGTGCCTGGACCGCCGCCCGCTCGTGGGTCGACATCCCCGCCAGTCTCGCCTCGGCGCGCTCGAGGGTGCTGCCGCCCAGCGGCCCGGAGCCGGCGGCCCCCTGCCGCCTCGCCAGCAGCGACCGAAGGCGCCTCTCGATGTCGTCAAGCAGGCTCATGCGAGCCACGGCGGCGGCGTCAGTCCGCCCGCTGGGTGGTCCGGACCACGGCCCGCGCGGTGCTGACGCAGAGCCACAGCACCACGGCCGCCTCGAGCAGGCCCAGGGCGAGGACGAGCTGGCCCTGCAGGTCGGTGAACGCGCCGAGGACGACCATGGCGACGAAGAACAGGGCAAGGCGAAGGATCGCCAGCCCGGTGATCCACGTCGTGCCTCTCTGCAGGCGGGCTGCCGGGGTCCGCTGGGTCTCGGCGCGGCGCAGCCGGACGCTGACCCACACCAGCAGCGCAAGGCACACCGCCCCGACGGCCGCGGAGGCGGCCGCCACGGCGAGCACCCAGCCGAGCCGCGGCCGGGTGGCTTCGAAGCCGGACTGCGCGGCCGAGCCCCACAGCCAGGTGAGCACGAGGTCCCCGACGAGGAGCACGACGCAGACCGCGGCCCGCCCCGACGAGCCGGTCCCCGCAGGTCGGGTGCTCGGCTCGCGCCGCGGCTCGGTCACACGACCGCCTTCGGCCAGGCCCCGTTCGGGTACGCCGCGTTCTCCGCCAGCTTCTGGTTCAGCGTGGTGTTGGCGCTCGCGGACTGGGACTTGAGGATCTCGCCGCCGCCCCACAGCGCTGCCGCGCACACGGCCACGCCCCCGGCGGCGATCAACGGCGCGGCCGGGGCGGTGATGATCCCCAGCGCGGCCCCGATCGCCTCGACGAGCGCGATCACCAGAGCCACCAAGCCGCCGGCCAGCGCTGCCCACCACACCTTGATCGCCAGGGCGACGTCCTTCAGTGCCCCGCTGATCCCGTCGGTGAAGGCGAACTTGACGCTCTGCAGCGCGGTCTTCTGCAACGGGACCTGCTGGC
>JBPCOG010000267.1:0-6168 GCA_051000455.1 Lapillicoccus sp.
CAGCGCTCAGTCGTCGGTGAGGGTGAGCTGGACCCCGCCGACCAGGGACGAGCAGATGTTGTAGAGGAAGGCCGCGAGCGTGGAGATGGCGGTCATGAGGATGACATCGATGACGCCGATGACGATCGACAGGGAGAGCACCCGGCCGAAGCCGATGTAGTCCATGATCTCGAACGGTGAGCCGGCCGTCGCGGGCTGCAGGTCCTTGATGAGGCGGTCGATGTCGGTGAACACCCCCATGCCCGAGAGGATCATCCAGAGGACCCCCGCCAGGACGACGCCGGCGATCCCGACGGCCACCGAGAGCAGGAAGGACATCTTCATCACCGACCAGGGGTCCACCCGGGACACCGCGAGCTTGACCCGCCGGGTGTTGGCGGGTCGGCGCGGGGCGCTCCCGCTGGGTGGTCGCGCGGCAGTCCTGGCGGTGGGCCGTGCGGCTGGGCCGCCCCTTCCCTGACCTGCGGAGGCGGTCCTGCGCGGATCGGTCGCCGGAACCGCTCGCGTCGACGTCCCGCTCGCTGTGGACGCCGCCGCCGCTGGTGCCGCACCCCGCTCCCCAGTCGGTGCCGCAGCGGGCGCTGCGGCCGCCGGCGCGGCTGAGGCCGGCATGGGCGAAGCGGCGGCAGGGGCGGCGGCGGAGGTCCCCGCGACCGACCCGCGCGCAGCGGAGGGGCGTGGCCCGGTGGTGCTCACTCGATACCTCCAGCGTCGTCGACCGTCCGGTCGTCATCAGACATACCAGACGGTACGCCATCCACCCCCCCGGCGGCCGGACGGTCCAAGCGTGCCGGGGCAGCGGTGTCCCGGGCCGGTTCCGTGCCATCCCCTCCAGCCACGGCTTCCGGCTCCTCCCCAGCGTTCGCCCCGGCCAGCGCCTCCGGCTCCGGCTCTTGCGCACCTGGACCCCCGGGCGCCGCCCAGGCCCCCTCAGTGGTCTCGCCCTCCTCGGCGGCCAGGACTGCGCGCTCGCTGTTGCGGGCGACGGCCACGATCGAGTCGCCGCTGTCCGGGGAGGCGAACATCACGCCCTCGGTCGAGCGGCCGGTGTGGCGCACCTCGTCGACCCTGGAGCGGACGATCTTGCCCTTCTCCATGACGACCATCACCTCGTCGTCCGGGGACACGGTCAGGGCACCGACGAGGTCGCCGCCCCGGTGGGACACCTTGGCCACCTGGACACCGATGCCCCCGCGGGCCTGCACGCGGTACCCCGAGACGGGGGTGCGCTTGGCCACGCCGTTCTCGAAGACGACGAAGACGTCCGGCTCCGTGCCCTCCTCGACGACCGACATGGACAGCAGGTGGTCGTGGCCCCGGAACCTCATACCGCTCACCCCGGAGGTCCCGCGCCCCATGGGGCGCAGCTTCTCGTCGGTCGCCGTGAACCGCACCGACTGCCCCCTGCGGGACACCAACAGCAGGTCGTCGACTGACGAGGCCAGGCCCGCGGCCACCAGCTCGTCCCCGTCCCGCAGGTTCACCGCGATGAGGCCGCCCGCGCGCGGGGAGTCGTACTCGCCGAGCCGGGTCTTCTTGACCAGCCCGCCACGGGTGGCCAGGACAAGGTACGGCGCCGACGTGTAGTCCTTGATCGCGAGGACCTGGGCGATCTGCTCACCCGGCTGGAAGGCCATGAGGTTGGCCACGTGCTGGCCCTTGGAGTCACGGGAGGCGTCCGGCAGCTCGTAGGCCTTGGCCCGGTAGACCCGTCCGAGGTTGGTGAAGAACAGCAGCCAGTGGTGGGTCGTCGTCGTGAAGAAGTGCTCGACGACGTCCTCCCCCCGCAGCGCGGCGCCCCTGACGCCCTTGCCACCGCGGCGCTGGGACCGGTAGAGGTCGACCCGGGTCCGCTTGGCGTAACCACCCCGCGTGATGGTGACGACGACGTCCTCCTCGGGGATGAGGTCCTCCATCGACATGTCGCCCTCGAAGAACTCGATCTGCGTGCGCCGCTCGTCGCCGTACTTGTGGACGATCTCACCGAGCTCGGTGGAGACGATCTCGCGTTGGCGCTCCGGCCGGGCCAGGATGTCGGTGTAGTCGTCGATCCGCGCCTGCAGGTCGTCGTGCTCGTCGATGAGCTTCTGCCGCTCGAGGGCCGCGAGCCGGCGCAGCTGCATGTCGAGGATCGCCCGGGCCTGGACCTCGTCGATCTCGAGCAGCTCGATCAGCCCGTCGCGGGCGACCTCGACCGTCGCGGAGCGGCGGATGAGGGCGATGACCTCGTCGAGGGCGTCGAGCGCCTTGAGCAGCCCGCGCAGGATGTGGATGCGCTCCTCGGCCTGCTGCAGCCGGAACCTCGTGCGCCGCACGATGACGTCGACCTGGTGCTCGACCCAGTGCCGGATGAACGCGTCGAGGGGCAGCGTCCGCGGCACGTCGTCGACGAGGGCCAGCATGTTGGCGCCGAATGTCGTCTGCAGCTGGGTGTGCTTGTAGAGGTTGTTGAGCACCACCTTGGCGATCGCGTCCCGCTTGAGGACGATGACCAGGCGTTGGCCGGTGCGACCCGACGTCTCGTCGCGGATGTCGGCGATCCCCGCGAGCCTGGCCTCCTTGACGAGCTCGGCGATCTTCTGCGCGAGCACGTCGGGGTTGACCTGATAGGGCAGCTCCGTGACGACGAGGCACTGCCGGCCCTGGATCTCCTCCACCTGCACGACGGCGCGCATGATGATCGACCCGCGGCCGGTGCGGTAGGCGTCCTCGATGCCCCTGCGCCCCATCACCAGCGCCCCGGTCGGGAAGTCCGGACCCTTGACGATGGTGAGCAGCTGCTCGAGCAGCTCCTCACGGGTCGCCTCGGGGTGCTTGAGGTACCACTCCGCGCCCCCGGCGACCTCCCGCAGGTTGTGCGGGGGGATCTGGGTCGCCATGCCGACGGCGATGCCGGCGGCGCCGTTGACGAGCAGGTTGGGGAACCGGCTCGGCAGGACGACCGGCTCGAGGGTCTTGCCGTCGTAGTTGTCCTTGAAGTCGACGGTCTGCTGCTCGATGTCTCGGACCATCTCCATGGCCAGCTGCGCCATGCGGCACTCGGTGTAGCGCGGCGCCGCCGCGCCGTCGTTGCCCCGCGAGCCGAAGTTGCCCTGCCCGTCGACGAGCGGGTAGCGCAGCGACCAGTCCTGCACGAGACGGACCAGTGCGTCGTAGATCGCCGTGTCTCCGTGCGGGTGGTACTGACCCATGACGTCACCGACGACCCGGGAGCACTTGTTGTACCCCCGGTCCGGCCGGTAGCCGCCGTCGTACATCGCGTACAGCACTCGCCGGTGCACCGGCTTGAGCCCGTCACGCACGTCCGGCAGCGCCCGGGAGACGATGACCGCCATCGCGTAGTCGATGTAGGACCGCTGCATCTCGGTGTTGATGTCGACCGGCTCGATGCGGTCGGTGGTGGGTGGCTGCTCGCTCACAGTGCTCCCTCGTCTCTTCGTGCCGTCACGGACCGCGCCGGTATGCCGGGTCCCTCACCACCCGCGCGGGGCTGGGCGGCCGCTCACCGGCATACCCGTCAGATGTCCAGGAACCGGACGTCGCGGGCGTTGCGCTGGATGAAGCCACGCCGGGACTCGACGTCCTCCCCCATCAGCACGGCGAACATCTCGTCGGCCGCGGCAGCGTCGGCGAGCGTCACCTGCAGCAGGGTGCGGGTGTCGGGGTCCATCGTCGTGTCCCACAGCTCGTGGTAGTTCATCTCCCCGAGGCCCTTGTAGCGCTGGATGCTGTTCTCCTTGGGAAGGCGCCGGCCCCGGCTCTGCCCCTCGGCGATCAACCCGTCCCGCTCGCGGTCCGAGTAGGCGAACTCGTGGGGGGCGTTGCTCCACTTGAGGCGGTAGAGCGGTGGCTGGGCGAGGTAAACGTAGCCGGCCTCGATGAGCGGGCGCATGAAGCGGAAGAGCAGGGTCAGCAGCAAGGTGCGGATGTGCATGCCGTCGACGTCCGCGTCGGCCATGAGCACGATCTTGTGGTACCTGGCCTTGCTGAGGTCGAAGTCCTCCCCGATGCCGGTCCCGAAGGCGGTGATGAGCGCCTGCACCTCGTTGTTGGCCAGCACCTTGTCGATGCGGGCCTTCTCGACGTTGAGGATCTTGCCGCGGATGGGCAGGATCGCCTGGGTGTGCGGGTTGCGCCCCTGCACCGCCGAGCCACCCGCCGAGTCGCCCTCGACGATGAAGACCTCGGAGAGCGAGGGGTCCTTGCTTTGGCAGTCCTTGAGCTTGCCAGGCAGCCCCCCGGACTCGAGCAGGCCCTTGCGGCGGGTCTGCTCGCGGGCCTTGCGGGCGGCCATCCGGGCCATGGCGGCCTGGATCGACTTGCTGACGATGTCCCTCGCCTCGCGCGGGTGGGCGCCGAGCCAGTGCCCGAACTCGTCGGTCATGGCCCGCTGGACGAAGCCCTTCACCTCCGAGTTGCCGAGCTTGGTCTTGGTCTGCCCCTCGAACTGCGGCTCCGCGAGCTTGACCGAGACGACCGCGGTCAGCCCCTCACGGATGTCGTCGCCGGTGAGGTTCTCGTCCTTGTCCTTGAGCAGGTTCTGCTTGCGGGCGAAGTCGTTGACGAGCTTGGTCAGCGCCGCCCGGAACCCCTCCTCGTGGGTGCCCCCCTCGTGGGTGTTGATGGTGTTCGCGTAGGTGTGCACCGACTCGGAGTAGGCCGTGGTCCACTGCATCGCCAGCTCGAGGGACAGCGACCGGTTCTTGTCCTCCGACTCGATCGAGATGACGTCGGGGTGGATCGGCTCGGAGCGCTTCGAGCCGACGAGGTGGTTGACGTAGTCGACCAGGCCCCCGTCGTAGCGGTAGGAGACCTTCTTGCGCGTCTTCTTCCTCGGTATGCCGGTGTCGTCCGGCACGTCCTCGGCGATGTGCTCGACGTCGCCGTCGATGTGGTCGAGGTCGATCTCCTCCTCACGGACCGCGCTCTCGTCGGGGCGCTCGTCGGTGAGGTTGATGGTCAGGCCCTTGTTGAGGAAGGCCACCTGCTGGAAGCGGGCCCGGATGGTCTCGAAGTCGTAGTCGACGGACTCGAAGATCGCCGGGCTGGCCCAGAAGGTGATGGTGGTGCCGGTCTCCGCGGTCTGCTCCTGCTCCTGCAGCGGCGCGAGCGGCACGCCGTTCTCGAAGCTCACCCGGAAGACGTGGCCCTTCTGCCGGATCTCGGCGTCGAGCCTGGTCGAGAGCGCGTTGACGACGGAGGAGCCCACGCCGTGCAGGCCACCCGAGACCTTGTAGCCGCCGCCACCGAACTTGCCGCCGGCGTGCAGCTGCGTGAGGACGAGCTCGACCGCCGAGGTCTGCTCCGCCGGGTGGATGTCGGTCGGGATGCCGCGGCCGTTGTCGACGACCCGGACCCCGCCGTCGGCGAGGATGGTGACGTCGATGGTGTCGGCGTAGCCGGCGAGCGCCTCGTCGACCGAGTTGTCGACGATCTCCCAGACGAGGTGGTGCAGGCCCCGCTCACCGGTGGAGCCGATGTACATGCTCGGCCGCTTGCGCACCGCCTCGAGGCCCTCGAGGACCGTGATCGCGCTCGCGTCGTAGTCGGCAGCCCCCGCCTTGGAGCCGTTGTTGCGGGGCACGGGGTCGGCGGAGGTGACGTCGTCGGGCACGGGGGTCTGGTCGGCCTCGGGCACGCTGCTCCTTCGTCGTGGCGGGCCTGCCTCCAGCAGAGGTGACGCCGCTCATGGCACGCGGCCCCCGAGGGGCGAACGCACCCACGGACGGCGGGGTCCGCGCCGGTGGGTGAGCCCGCCGTCGGTCGGCCGCGGATTCACCTCCCATCTTACCGGTCAACGGCGACACATGTGTGCGCAGGAGGGGCGGAACCGCCATTTTCCCGGCCACCGTACCGGGGGCGCGTGACGGGGGTCGTGACCGGCCCCCGGAGCGGCCGGTGTGCGGGATTCCAGCCGCCTCCGACGAGCCAGTGGGGGCTCTCAGGCAGGCAGCGCCGTCCTCGTCCCGCTAGTCCTCGCCCCGCTCGTCCTCGGCCGGCTAGTCCTCGGCCTTCTCGTCCTCGTCCCGCTAGTCCTCGGACGTCTCGTCGAGCAGCCCGTCAGCGTGCGCCCGCCTGACCAGCTCGCGGACGTTCCCGAGCGCGCCGGGACTGCTGGCCAGGAGGTCGTTGCGGGCCGCGGCGAAGTCCCGCCCGATCGCGTTCCGG
>JBPCOG010000358.1:0-2296 GCA_051000455.1 Lapillicoccus sp.
GCCCCCGGGGTCCTCGACCCGCAGGTCGCGATCTTCCACATGACCGGTGGCGGCATCGTCACCACGGAGGTGTTCGTCAACAGCCAGGTCGGCTACGAGGTCCGGTGCGAGGCGGTCGCGGAGCGGGGCAGCGTGACGGTCGGCCTCGGCTCAGGAGTCCTCACCCGCACGGGCGGCCGCTGGGGCGGCCGGGTCCCGGACGACTACCGGGAGCGGTTCGAACGGGCCTACGATCTCGAGGTGCAGGGATGGGTGGACGCCAGCCGTCGCGGCGAGGTGGTCGGCGCGACGTCATGGGACGGGTACGCCGCCACGGCTGTGTGCACGGCGGGGATGCAGTCCCTGCTGACCGGGGTCCCCGTCGCCGTCGACCTCGTCGACCGGTACGAGAGAACTGCCGGGTGCCCGGCCCCCACCACCGGGCGGCCAGCCATCTGAACAACACGGCATACCAGAACAACACGGCATACCAGAGCAACACGGCCCAACAGCGCAACACGGCATACCAAGGAGTGCGACGTGTCCGACACCCCCGCCCGCATCACCCACCTCATCGGCGGGCGCCCCTGGGAGGGCGCCTCCGAGCGGACCAGCAAGGTGTACAACCCGGCCACCGGCGCGGTGACCGGCGCGCTGGACCTGGCCTCGCACGAGGTCGTCGACGAGGTCGTCCGCGGGGCGCACGAGGCGTGGAAGGACTGGGGGCGCATCTCGCTGACCAAGCGCGCCCAGGTCCTCTTCGCCTTCCGTGAGCTGCTCAACGCCCGCAAGGAGGAGATCGGCGCGCTGATCACTGCAGAGCACGGCAAGGTGCTGTCCGACGCGGTCGGCGAGGTCACCCGTGGCCTGGAGGTGGCGGAGTTCGCGTGCGGGATCCCGCACCTGCTCAAGGGCGGCTTCTCCGAGAACGTCTCGACCAGTGTCGACGTCTACTCCATCCGGCAGTCCCTCGGCGTGTCAGCGGTGATCTCGCCCTTCAACTTCCCGGCGATGGTGCCGCTGTGGTTCGTCCCGATCGCCATCGCGTGCGGCAACGCCGTGGTGCTGAAACCGAGCGAGAAGGACCCGTCGGCGGCCAACGCCGTGGCGCGGCTGTGGACCGAGGCCGGCCTGCCCGACGGCGTGATGAACGTCGTGCACGGCGACAAGGAGGCCGTCGACGCACTGCTGGAGCACCCGCTCGTCTCCTCCGTGTCGTTCGTCGGCTCGACCCCGATCGCACGGTACGTGTACGAGAAGGGAACCGGCTCCGGGAAGCGTGTCCAGGCCCTCGGCGGCGCCAAGAACCACATGGTCGTGCTGCCGGACGCGGACCTCGACCTCACCGCGGACGCGGCCGTCAACGCCGGCTTCGGGTCCGCGGGCGAGCGCTGCATGGCGATCTCGGCGGTCGTCGTCGTCGAGCCGGTGGCCGACGAGCTGGTCAGCAGGATCAGGGAGCGGATGGCCGGGTTGCGCACCGGCGACGGGACGAGGGGTTGCGACATGGGGCCGCTGGTCACCGGGGAGCACCGCAGCAAGGTCTCGGGATACGTGGACGCGGGTGTGTCCGAGGGCGCCGAGCTGGTCGTCGACGGGCGCAAGGACAGCTTCGACGGCAGCGCGGACGGGTTCTTCCTCGGCCCCACGCTCTTCGACCGCGTCACCCCGGCGATGTCGATCTACACCGACGAGATCTTCGGCCCGGTCCTGTCCGTGGTGCGGGTGGACTCCTACGACGAGGCGCTCGAGCTGGTCAACGCCAACCCCTACGGCAACGGGACCGCGATCTTCACCAACGACGGGGGCGCCGCTCGCCGGTACCAGAACGAGGTCCAGGTCGGCATGGTGGGCATCAACGTGCCGATCCCGGTGCCGATGGCGTACTACTCCTTCGGTGGGTGGAAGAACTCGCTCTTCGGCGACACGCACGCCCACGGGATGGAGGGTGTCCACTTCTTCACCCGGGGCAAGGTGGTGACCTCTCGGTGGCTGGACCCGAGCCACGGTGGGCTCAACCTCGGCTTCCCGCAGAACTCCTGAGACCTGAGGGGCCCTCGGGGGCGACCTGGCGCCGCCGCCGCTCGACCCGGGGGGGCGGGGAGCGGCGGCGACAGGTGAGGATTACCCCGCGGACGCCCGACCTATGCTCGCTGGGAGCAGGTCTGCCAAAGACCACCCGGTCAGCGGCCCGCACCACCCATAATGGTCCTGAGGTGCCGCCATCGTGCGGGGGGCGCGTGCCGGCGGCAAATCGCCGGCGCCGGAGGGGGGCCGGCGCGGCGCACACGTCTCACGCTGATTCGCCGCGGAGTGG
>JBPCOG010000244.1:0-3889 GCA_051000455.1 Lapillicoccus sp.
TGGGTGCACGAGGTCAAGTGGGACGGTATGCGGGTGCTGGCCGACGTCGGAGACGGACACCTGCGCCTCTACAGCCGCACCGAACGGGAGGTCACGGTGGCCTTCCCCGAGCTGGCCGGCCTCACCGGGCTCTTCGACGACATGCTGCTCGACGGGGAGGTCGTCGTCCTCAAGGGTGGGGTGCCGTCCTTCGCCGGCCTCGCGGAGCGGTTCCACGTGACCAGCGCCCGCAAGGCGGCAGCGCTCGCGGCGAGCAGCCCGGTCACCTACATGGTCTTCGACCTCGTGCGCCTCTACGGCGTCGACCTCACCGCGCGCTCGCTGCGGGACCGCAGGGCGACGCTGGAACGACTCGCGCTGGGCGGACCGCACTGGCAGGTGCCGCCGACGTTCACGGACGGGCGGGTGCTGCACGCGGCGACCCTCGACCAGGGCCTGGAGGGTGTCGTCAGCAAGCGCCTGGCGTCCCGGTACCTGCCGGGCACCCGCAGCGAGGACTGGCTCAAGTCGGCCCACCGCCGCTCCCTGTCGGTGGTCATCGGGGGGTGGCGACCCGAGACGGACGCGCCGGACCGTCTCGGGGCCGTCCTCGTCGGAGTCCCGGTCGCTGGCAGGCTGAGCTTCCTTGGGCGCGTCGGCAGTGGCATCGCCGGAAGGGCTGGCCGGGCGCGGCGCGAGGACCTCGCCCCGCTGCACAGCGGCACCTCCCCCTTTGTCGAGCAGGTGCCCCGGGTGGACGCGGCAGGCGCCACCTGGGTCCACCCCGTGCTCGTCTGCGAGGTCCAGTCGCTGGGACTGACCCCGTCCCGGCGGCTGCGCCAGCCGGCATACCGGGGCCTGCGTCCCGACCTCGCCCCGGGGGACCTGGAACCGGGGGACGTCGATGGCTGACCGCGCGGCGCGGGTGAGCGTCGAAGTCGACGGCCGACGCCTCGCCGTGAGCAACCTCGACAAGGTCATGTACCCGGCCACCGAGACCACCAAGGGCGAGGTGCTCAACTACTACGCGCGCATCGCGCCGGTCCTGCTGATGCACCTCGCGCGCCGGCCGGTCACCCGCATCAGGTGGCCGCACGGCGTCGAGGGACCGAGCTTCTTCGAGAAGAACCTCCCGTCCGGAGCCCCTTCGTGGCTGGCCTCGGTCGACATCTCCTCGCACGGCCGGTCACCGCGGGAGCATCCCGGACGGGACACCGTCTCCTACCCGCTCGTCGAGGACACCGCGGCCCTCACCTACCTCGTCAACCTCGCCTCGCTGGAGCTGCACGTTCCCCAGTGGCAGGTCGACCGCGAGGGCCGACCGCGCAACCCCGACCGCCTGGTGATCGACCTCGACCCCGGTCCGGGAGCCGGTCTGGTCGAGTGCTCCCGGGTCGCCCTCTGGGTGCGCACCCGCCTCGAGGAGATGGGGCTGACGACCGTGCCGGTCACGAGCGGGAGCAAGGGCATGCAGGTGTATGCCGCGCTGCCCGGGAGGCACTCGGCGGACGAGGTCCGCGCGCTCGCCCAGCACCTCGCCCAGGAGCTGACCACGGCCCAGCCGGACCTGGTCGTGTGGAAGATGACCAAGTCGCTGCGGCCCGGCAAGGTCCTGCTCGACTGGAGCCAGAACACCGCGGCCAAGACGACGATCTGCCCGTACTCGCTGCGTGGCAGGCCCGCTCCGTACGTCGCGGCGCCGAGGAGGTGGGACGAGGTGGAGGGCGGCGCCTCCCGGGAGCGGACACTCGAGCACCTCACCATGGAGGCGGTACTGCGACGGGTCGACGAGCACGGAGACCTTGCGGCGGCCCTGCTGCCCGGCTGACGCCCGGCTGACGCCCGGGCGGAGCACGGGGTCGCCCGGCTCAGCCGTTCGCCCGGCTCAGCCGTGCGCCTTGTCGTAGGCCGCCTGGACCTCGCCCGAGACCCGGCCGCGGTCACTGACCGTGAACCCGTTCTTGCGGGCCCAGGCCCGGACCCCACTGAGGTCGGTGCGCTTGGCGCCACTGCCGGGCAGTGTGCGTCGGCCGCCCGACCGGCGGCTGCCGGCCCGTCGAGCGTGGCCGACCCACGATGCGAACTCGTCGCGAAACTTTTTGGCGTTTGTTTGGTTGAGGTCGATCTCGTAGCTGACTCCGTCAAGGCCGAATGTCACGGTCTCATCGGCGGTGCCCCCGTCGACGTCATCCTCGAGGACGATCTGGACACGTTGCGCCATTTCAGGACTCCGACTCGGGTAGGGAAACGCTAATGGGCCAAGGTTAGCGCGCTAAAGGCCACACCAGCAATCGCCCGGAAAGGCCCCCGCGAAATGGGAAACCCCAGAACCGCGTTGGGAGGCCTCCGAGGCGGTCACCCGTGATGTGGTCCGCTATGCGGCGTCCTGGGCGCTATGTGCCCTCCCCGGGCGCCGGGCTGGGCGGAGCGTCCTGGCCGGCGTGCTCCGCCTCCCATTTCGACTGGGCCAGCCGTTCCCGTCGGTCACCCTCGAGGACGTACTTGATGACGAAGTAGAAGAGCCCGCCGACCCCAATCGTCGGCAAGAGGGCGGCGGCATAGGGAAGGAGGGCGTCCCACATTGTCAGTCCTCGGGTTTCAGCAGGGGAAAGAGGATTGTCTCGCGGATATTGGCACCCGTGAAAAGCATCACCATCCGGTCGATTCCCAGGCCCAGCCCACCCATCGGCGGTGCACCGTACTCCAGCGCGCGCAGGAAGTCCTCGTCGAGGACCATCGCCTCCTCGTCACCTCCCGCGGCAAGTCGTGACTGCTCGGTGAGGACCGCACGCTGGATCACCGGGTCGACGAGCTCCGAGAACCCGGTGCCACGCTCGACCCCGCCGATGACCAGGTCCCAGGCCTCGATGAGACCGGGGACGCTGCGGTGCGGGCGCGCGAGCGGCTGGGCCAGCGCCGGGTAGTCACAGAGGAACGTCGGCTGGACCAGGGTCGGCTCGACGAGCTTGTCGAGCAGCTCGAGGACGCCCTTGGCGGCGCCCCTCCCCGGGTCCAGGGAGACCTCGTGGCGCTTGGCAAGCGCGGTCAGTGTCTCCGCATCGGTGGTCGGGGTCACCTCCTCCCCGACCGCCTCGCTCACCGCTTCGTGCACCGGGAGCCAGCGCCACGGGCCGTCGAGGTCCACGACGCCCCTGGGTGTGTCGACGCGGCGCGAGCCGAGTGCGTCGGCCACGTCGAGGTAGAGATCCCTGATGAGCGCCGCAATCGTCGTCTGGTCGCCGTAGGCCTGGTACGCCTCCAGCATCGTGAACTCGGGACTGTGGCTGGAGTCGACGCCCTCGTTGCGAAAGATCCGGCCGATCTCGTAGACCCGGTCCACCCCGCCGACCACCGCCTTCTTGAGGTTGAGCTCCAACGCGATCCGCAGCGTCATCGCCTGGTCGAAGGCGTTCATGTGGGTCGTGAACGGCTTCGCGGCGGCACCTCCGTGGACCAGCTGGAGCACCGGCGTCTCGACCTCGACGTACCCCTGCGTCTCCAGCGTCAGGCGCAGTGCCCGCGTCACCGCCGCCCGCGTTCGCACCATGTCGCGGGCCTCCTGGCGCACGATGAGGTCGGCATACCGCTGGCGCACCCGTCGCTCCTCCGACAGCTGCCTGTGCAGGGTCGGCAGCGGGCGAAGGGCCTTGGACGCCATCCGCCAGGACGTGGCCATCACCGAGAGCTCACCCCGCCGGCTCGCGACCACCCTCCCGGTGGCGAGGACGTGGTCCCCGAGGTCGACCACCGACTTCCACCGTGCCAGCGCGTCCTCCCCCACCTCGGCCAGGCTGAGCATGACCTGCAGCCGCGTCCCGATGCCCTCCTGCAGGGTCGCGAAGCACAGCTTCCCCGTGTTGCGCACGAAGACCACCCGCCCGGCGACGACCACGACCTCCTCGGTCTCCTC
>JBPCOG010000086.1:0-7701 GCA_051000455.1 Lapillicoccus sp.
CGGCTGCGCAAGATCATCGCCCAGCGCATGGTGGAGTCGCTGCAGGTCTCCGCCCAGCTCACCACGGTGATCGAGGTCGACCTGACGAAGGTCGCCCGGCTGCGGGAGCGGGCGAAGCGGGACTTCGAGGCGCGGGAGGGCGCCAAGCTCAGCTACCTGCCCTTCCTGGCCCTCGCGACCGTGGAGGCGCTGAAGACCCACCCGAACGTCAACGCCAGCGTCGACGGCGACGAGATCGTCTTCCACGCCCAGGAGAACCTCAGCGTCGCCGTCGACACCGACAAGGGCCTCATCGTCCCCGTCGTCAAGAACGCCGGTGACCTCAACATCGCCGGCCTGGCCCGGGCGATCGCCGAGCTCGCCGATCGCACCCGCAACAGCAGGATCACCCCCGACGACCTCGCCGGCGGGACGTTCACCATCACCAACACCGGCAGCCGCGGAGCCCTGTTCGACACCCCGATCATCAACCAGCCACAGGTCGGCATCCTCGGCACCGGGGCCCTGGTCAAGCGGCCGGTCGTCGTCGCGGACGCGGACGGCGGCGAGACGATCGCGATCCGCTCGATGATGTACCTCGCCCTGTCCTACGACCACCGCGTCGTCGATGGGGCCGACGCCGCCCGCTTCCTCGCCACCATGAAGGCCCGGCTCGAGGAGGGGCGGTTCGAGGCCGCCCTCGGTCTCTGAGAGGACTCTGCCGACGTGACCCCGAAGCGCGTTGCCATCACCGGTGCCTCCGGTCTCATCGGCAGTGAGCTGTCGGCCCACCTCAGCGCCAGGGGTGACGACGTCGTCCACCTCGTGCGACGGGAGCCGCGCACGGGCGCGGAGATCCGGTGGGACCCACGGGAACGGACCCTGGACCCCGCCGCCCTGGAGCACGTCGACGCCGTCGTGCACCTCGCGGGGGCGAACGTCGGAGCCAAGCGCTGGACCCCGGCATACAAGCGCGAGATCCTCACCTCCCGTGTCGACGGCACGGCCACCGTCGCGCAGGCGATCGTCGCGACCGGCAAGCCCATCCGGCTGGTCAGCGGTTCCGCGATCGGCGTCTACGGCGACCGGGGCGAGGAGCTGCTCACCGAGGACAGCCATCCCGGAGACGGGTTCCTCACCGAGGTCGTCAGGGCGTGGGAGGGCGCCGCCCGCGCAGCAGCGGACGCCGGCGCGCCCGTGGCCCTGGCGCGGACTGGCCTCGTCATGGCCAGGGGCGGTGGGGCCTTCTCCCCCCCGCTCCCGCTGGGGCGGCTCGGCCTGGACGGAAAGGTGGGATCGGGAAGGGAGGTCTGGTCATGGATCTCTTTGCGGGACACCGTCAGGGCCTTCGTCCACCTCGTCGACCGGCCGGAGCTGACCGGACCGGTCAACCTCGTCGGGCCGGACCCGGTCCGGCAACGCGAGGTCGTCGCGGAGCTCGGCCGACAGCTGGGCAGACCGACCCTGCTCCCCGCGCCCGCCTTCGCCATGCGGCTGCTCGTCGGCGAGCTCGCGGGCGACATCCTGTCCAGCCAGCGGGTCGTCGCCGGCGCACTGCGCGACTCCGGGTTCGCCTACGACCACGCGACGCTGGCAGCGGCGGTGAGGTCGATCCTCTGATGTGCCGCTCCCTTACTTGACGTCACTCGACGTCACTTGACGTCGGCGATGCGCCAGCCCTGGTCGGTCAATGACAGGGAGTACGTCAGCGGCCTGCCCTCCTCGGCGGGCACCTCCTGGGTGGCCGTGCCGGGGCCGACAAGGCGGTAGACGGCGCGGTCGACGGTGGCCAGCACCTGCGCGGACGGACCCTCGCCGCTCACCAGCTCCGCGAACCTCACGTGGTAGACGAGGTCGGTGTACTTCTGCTGGCCGTTCGTCATACCGTCGATGAGCCGGACGTCCGCAGTGTGGGCGGGTGATCCCTCGACGTCGGCGAGGAGGAGCTTGCCCTTGTCGAGCGAGGTCAACGCGGCCGCCCGGGCGTCGGCGAGCCGCTGGACCACGGTCTGGGGGTCAACCCTCAGCTGGGCCTGCGGGGTGAGGGAAGTGGTCGTCGACGGGCGCGGGGGCGAGGCGGTGATGGTCTGCTGGGGTCCGACCGGTGGCACCGGGGCCGGCTGCTTCATCAGCACGACGAGCACCGCGGTGAAGACCACGGCGGCGAGGAGGATCAGGGCGATGCGCACCGGCCCCGAGACGGACCGCCGGCGGCGCACCTTCTGCGGCGGCTCGGCCGCCTGCGCGCGCAGCCGCCGGGTCATCGCCGAGGCCGGGTCGCCGCCGGTGGCGAGCGTGACCGGCGTCGCGGGCGCGGCACGGTAGAAGGCCACAGCCGCCTGCGCCGCGGTCGGGCGCTGCTCCGGGTCCGGGCCCAGCAGCGGGGCGACGACGGGGCCCAGCGCCGGGCCGAGCGCCGAGGCGGCGTCCTCCGGCGCGACGACCGAGCCGTCGGCCAGCGGGGTGCCGCTGAGGGCGTACCACGCCACCGCACCGAGCCCGTAGACGTCACTCGCCTCGGTGGGCAGGCCGCCCCGGGACACCTCGGGCGCGACGAACCCCGGTGTCCCCGAAACGGCGTGGGGGTGCTGCTCCCCGACGAGGCGGGAGGCGTCAAAGTCACTGAGCATCGGCTTGCCGGCCCTGGTGAACAGGATGTTGCCGGGGGCCACGTCGGAGTGCACGGCGCCGGCCCGGTGCAGCGCACCGAGCGTGCTGGCCATCGGGGTGAACACCGTCACGGCCTCCCCTGCCGTCAACCGGCCCCGGACGGCGAGCAGGTCGGCCAGGCTCCCGCCGTCGGCGAGGTCGAGCACCAGCGCGACCGAGCCGCCCTCGAGCGGCACGGCCTGGTGCAGCCGGATGATGTGCTCGCTCTCGATGCGCTCGAGGATCGCCGTCTCCCGGGCGGCGACGTCGACGACGTGGTCCGGGGACTGCGCCTCGGGAGAGGTGACCTTGACGGCCCGCCGCTGCCCGTCCGCCTCTGCGGTCGCCGACCAGACCACGCTCGAGGCGCCCCGGCCGATGACCTCGTGCAGCACGTAGCCCGCCACGTGGGGCGGCTGCGTGACGACGTTCGTATCCGGCATGACCGTGCGGCTCACTTGCTCATGGTGCGGGGTGCAGTGATCGCTCAGCTGCGGATGTCCACAGGGGACGGGAGTGCTCATGTTATGCGACGACCGCGCCGCCCTACGCTGGCTGCCCATGGTCACGACGCAGCCCACCATCCTCGCCACGTCCGGCGGCTACCGTCCGCACCCGCGCCTGCAGGTCGAGCTCGGGCCCCTCATCCGGTATGCCGTCGAGCTGAGCGGCGTCCACGGGCGCGTGCCACGGGTGACGCACCTCGGCACAGCCGGCGGTGACGCGGTGGGGAACGCCTTCCACCTGTCGCAGGCAGCCCGGGTGGCCGGGTTCGACTTCAGCCACCTCAACCTGTTCCCGATGCCGAGTGTCGAGGACGTCGAGGGCCACCTGATGGAGCAGGACGTCGTGTGGGTGGGCGGCGGCTCGGTGGCCAACCTCCTCGCGGTGTGGCGGGTGCACGGTCTCGACGAGGTCCTCCCCCGGGTGTGGCAGGCGGGCATCGTCCTCGCCGGGGTCTCGGCCGGCTCGATCTGCTGGTACGACGGCGGCACCACCGACTCGTTCGGCCCGCAGCTGGAGGCCGTCACCAACGGGCTCGGCCTGCTGCCCTACGGCAACGGCGTCCACTACGACAGCGAGCCGGGGCGCCGCCCGCTCGTGCACCGGCTGGTGGCCGACGGGACGCTGGGCGAGACCCACTGCACCGACGACGGCGTCGGCATCGTCTACCACGGCACCGAGATGGTGGAGGCGGTGAGCGAGCAGGACGGCAAGAGCGCCTACCTCGTCACCCGGGAGGGCGCCCACGCCGTCGAGGAGCGCGTGCAGCCCCGCCGGCTCTGACCCCTCACCCGGGAGTGACCACCTCGCACACCCGGTGACCGCGAGCGCTCACCCTGGCCGCATCGATGACGGCGAGCACGTGCACCGCGTCCCGGGGGTCGACCGGCATGGCGCCCTGGGGGTCCGGCGCGCCGAGCGCGGCGTCGACCGCACGGTAGAAGTCGACGGCGTCGCCGGGCGCGGCCGCGACGGGCTCGCGGTGCTCCCCCCGGACGAGCCACCCGTGGTGCCGGTCGTCGGCGTTGGTGAACTCGGTGAAGGCGGTCGTCTCCCCGGTCGCCGCTCCCAGGACCCAGGCCGCCTCGCTGCCGAGCAGGCGCACCCGCGGACCGGGCGCCGCGGACACCGACATGGCGCCGACGTGCGACAGCATCCCGGACGTGTGCCGGCAGCTGAGGAACGCGTCGTCCTCGGCCAGGGTGGTCCGGGACTGCATCTCCGCGTAGACCGACTCCACCGGCCCGAACAGCTGCACGGCCTGGTCGAGGAGGTGGGTGTGCAGGTCGAGCAGCAGTCCGCCACCGTCGCCCGGGCCGACCCGCTCCCGCCACCGCTCCTTGGGCACGGGTCGCCAGCGTTCCCAGCGCAGCTCGGCGCGGTAGAGGGTGCCGAGGACGCCGTCGGCGACCAGCCGCCGCATGGTGCAGAACTCCGGGTCGTAGCGCCGGTTCTGGAAGACCGTGAGAGGCACGCCGAGGGCGAGGGCCCGGTCGACGACCGCCAGTGCGCGCGGTGCGTCCACGGCCAGCGGCTTGTCCACGACGACGGGTATGCCGGCCTCCAGGGCCCGCTGCGCCTGCTCGGCATGGACCCCGCTCGGGGACGCGATCACGATGAGCTCGAGCCCCCGGACCTCGAGCAACGCGTCGAAGTCGGGGACGACCAGCGCCCGCGGACGGTCCCTGGCGACGAGTGCGGCGCGCTCCGGAGCGGAGGTGGACACGGCAGCGAGATCCATGCCCGCCCCGGCGATCATCGGCGCGTGGAAGCCCTGCGCCGCGGCGCCGTACCCGACCAGTCCGACTCGTCTCATGGCGCTCCGACCTCCTCACTGCGACGGGACAGGCCCGACGGCCACCAGATGCGCCCGCCGATGTCGTGGCTCAGCGCCGGGACGAGCAGGCTGCGGACGACGACCGTGTCGAGCAGGACGCCGAACGCGACGATGAACGCTATCTGGGCGAGGAAGAGGATCGGAAGCACGGCGAGTGCGGAGAAGGTGGCGGCGAGCACGATCCCGGCGCTGGTGATGACGCCGCCGGTGACGGCCAGGCCGACGAGGACACCGGGTCGGGTCCCCCGGCGCCGCGCCTCCTCCCGGACCCGGGTCATGAGGAAGATCGAGTAGTCGATGCCGAGCGCCACGAGGAAGACGAACGCGTAGAGCGGGGTGGCCGGGTCCGACCCGGGGAAGTGGAACACGTGGTTGAACACGAGTGCGGCGACACCGATGGTGGCCGCGAAGGACAGGACGTTGGCGAGGACGAGCAGCACGGGGGCGACGAGCGAGCGCAGCAGGAGCGCGAGGACGAGGAAGATGACCCCGAGGACTGCCGGGATGACCACGCGCAGGTCGCGTCCGGTCGCCTGGCGCACGTCGAGGTTCGTCGCCGTGCTCCCGCCGACGATGACGTCGGTGCCGACCTGGTCGAGGGTGCGGCGAAGGGTCTCGATGGTCTGCTCGGCGGCCACGCTGTCCGCGGCCGCCTCGAGGGTGACCTGCACCCGGACGCGGCCGTCGACGACCTTGGGCGACAGGCCCGGGACCTCCCCGATGAAGGGGTCGCGGACCCCGCTGACCGTGCCCAGCACCTGCACGACCTGCGCGGCCTTGTCCTGCGGTGTGACGATCTGCACCGGTGAGCCCGACCCCGCCGGGTAGTGCCTGACCAGGGTCTCCTGGCCAGCGACCGAGTCGACCCTGGTGAGGAAGAAGTCGGACTGGGTGACGCCCTTGGCCTCGAAGGTCGGCACGAAAGCGGCGAACCCGAGTAGCGCGACGAGCGTGACCGCCCAGGTCCTCCGCGGGTGGGTCCCCACCACCGCGGCCACCCGGCCCCACAGCCCCGAGCGGCCGACGGCGTCCTCGGCGTGCACGTGGTCCACCCGGGGGGCCAACGGCCAGAAGATCCGCCGCCCGCAGAGCAGGAGCACGGCCGGCAGGAAGGTCAGGGCGGCGACGAGCGCGCCGAGGATGCCGAAGGCGCCCACCGGACCGAGCCCGCGGGTGTTGCCCAGCTCGGACAGGCGCAGGCAGAGCAGCCCGAGCACGACGGTGGCCGCACTCGCCGCGACCGGCTCCACCGCAGCGCGCCAGGCGATCCGCATCGCCGCCCACGAGCTGGCGTGCTGGTGCAGCTCCTCGCGGTAGCGGGCGACGAGCAGCAGGGCGTAGTCGGTGGCGGCACCGACGACGAGGATGGACAGGATGCCCTGGCTCTGGCCACTGAGGTCGATCGCGCCGTCGCGCGCCAGCGGGTAGAGCACGAGGGCGGCCAGCGAGAGGCCGAGCACGGCCGTGACGAGCACGGCGAACGGCAGGAGGGGGCTGCGGTAGACCACGAGGAGGATGACGAACACGACGCCCAGGGCGACGAGCAGCAGGATGCCGTCGATCCCCCCGAAGGCCGTGACGAAGTCGGCGAGGAAGCCCCCCGCCCCGGTGACGTGCACCGTCAGGCCCTGGGTGCCGAGGGAGTCCCTCGCCGACGCGCGCAGCGCCTCGGCCACCTCGAAGAGCACCGACTTGTGCTCCACGGTCTCCGAAGCCCGCTCGCGCAACAGCTGCACCGGCAGGAGCAGGGCCTGCCGGTCCTGGCTCGGCAGCGCCCCCTGTGGAGGCGCCACGAGGTACGGCCCGAGTGTGCGTGCGGGGTCGGCCGGCAGGGTCAGGGCGGGAATGCCGTTGACGTAGGCCGCCACCGCGGTGAGGTCGTCCGGAGTCAGCCCGGCGGTGCGCTCGATGACGACCAGGTAGGGGATCAAGCGGGTGTCGTCGGCCCGCTGGGTGAAGGCGTTGACCGCGGTGGACTCGGCGGACGCGGGCAGGAACGACGCGTTGTCGTTCTTCTGCACCTCCGAGAGCCGCCCGACCAGCGGTCCGCCGGCGCCGGCCAGCGCGAACCACGCGAGCAGGACGACGGCGGCCAGCCAACGGACCCGGCGTTCCGGCGCCCCGCCCGCTCCCCTGCTCGGCTTCCTGCTCGGCTCCCTGCTCGGCTCCCTGCCCGGCCCCTTGGCGGCGTCCTCGCCGGTCCGGTGCTGGCGCGACATGAGCCCCATCATGGCCGCTGGGGACCGGCGCCCGCCCGCGGGGTCCGTGCCCGGCATACCGGCCGCGCCCGCGGGGTCCGTGCCCGGCATACCGGCTCGAGCCCCGCGTAGGCTGGCGCCATGCGCTTCGTCCACCTCGGGTTCGCCCCCGACCTCGTCGACTACGGCGACGCCTGGGCCCGCCAGCGCGAGGTGCACGCCAGGGTCGTGGCCGGCGAGGAGCCCGACACCGTCCTGCTGCTCGAGCACCAGCGGGTCTACACCGCGGGCAAGCGGACCGCACCGCACGAGCGACCCGTCGACGGCACTCTGGTCGTCGACGTCGACCGGGGCGGCAAGATCACCTGGCACGGCCCGGGCCAGCTGGTGGGCTACCCGATCGTCCGCCTGCCGGCGCCGGTCGACGTCGTCGCCCACGTGCGCCGCCTCGAGGAGATGATGATCCGGGTATGCCGTGACCTCGGCGTGGCGGGCACCCGCGTCGAGGGCCGCAGCGGGGTCTGGGTGCGCGAC
>JBPCOG010000266.1:0-9101 GCA_051000455.1 Lapillicoccus sp.
CAGCGCGAGGCAGCCCGGGATTCCCGGCGTAAGGTCGTCGTCACCGACGTAGTGGTCTCCATGGACGGCTCCTACGCACCGCTGGACCGGATCTGCGACCTCGCCGACAAGCACGGCGCGATGGTCCTCGTCGACGGCTCGCACGCGGTGGGGTTCGTAGGCGACACGGGGCGGGGCACGCCCGAGCTGTTCGGCGTCCAGGACCGGGTCGACATCCTCACCGGAACGCTCGGCAAGGCCCTGGGTGGCGCGTCCGGTGGTTACGTCAGCTCCCACGCGGAGGTCGTCGACCTGCTGCGCCAGCGCTCGCGGCCCTACCTCTTCTCCAACTCCGTGGCGCCGGGCGTGGTCGCCGGGTCCCTCGCCGCGATCGCCATCGCCGCCGGCTCCGCGCGGCAGCGCAGCGACCTGAGACGGAACACCACGCTGTTCCGCTCGCTGATGACCGCGGCCGGCTTCGACTTGCTGCCCGGCAGCCACCCGATCATCCCTGTGATGTTCCCCGGTGAGGACGGCGCCCGGCGGGCCGCCGCGGTCGCGGACCACATGCTCGCCAACGGGGTCTACGTCATCGCCTTCTCGTACCCTGTCGTCCCGCGGGACAGGGCCCGCATCCGCGTCCAGCTGTCGGCGGCCCACACCGAGGACGACGTCCGCGCCTGCGTCAGCGCCTTCGAGGCGGCTCGGGCCTCAGCGGGCTGACGCCGCCCCCGGGCGCGAGGACGGGTGAGCGGCCGGACCCGCGCTCCCGGGCACGTCGGGCACGTCGGGCATGTCGGGCATGTCGAGCACGTCGAGCACGTCGAGGACCTCGTCGATGCCGTCGACGAGGTGAATGGCCCCTGCCATGCCACGGCCCGCGGCGAGCGCCTGCAGCGCCTGCCACACTGGGAGCCGCTGTGACCAGTACCGCCGTCCGACGAGGACGAGCGGGGGCAGCCGCGCCTCCTCGGCCGCGTAGTAGAGCCGGGTCGAGGCCTGGAAGACCTCCTGGACGGTGCCGGCCGCTCCCTCGAGCACGACGACCCCCGCGGTGCACCGCGCCAGCAGCCCGTCCTCACGCAGGGCATTGGAGAAGTACTTGGCGACCCCGTCGCAGAAGACGTTCGGCGGCTCGTGCCCGTAGAACCACGTCGGTATGCCGATTGACCTCGCCCGCACCGTCCCCCCGCCGGGCGCGGGGGCGGGAAGGGGTCCCAGTGACAGGCGTCCCAGTGACCCGAGGACCTCGAACCCGAGGGACGCCCAGGCGCCGGTGTCCGGTGTGAAGGCCGGCACCCGGGCGAGGGTGCCGAGTGCCGCGTCGAGGGCGCCCTGGTCCGGCGCGACGGCTCCGAGGTTCGCCGCCTCCATCGAACCCGGACCGCCGCCCGTCGCGACGAGGTAGCCCGCCCCGGCGAGCTCGAAGCCCAGCCGGGCGGCAACGGCATACGGCTCGCTCCCGCGCGCCGCGGCATGTCCGCCCATGACGCCGACGACCCGACGCCCGGCGACGAACTCGTCGAGGGCGTCGGTCACGGAGTCGTCGTGGATGGCGCAGAGCAGCGTCGCGTAGGCGTCGAGCGAGGCACGGGCGGCGCGCGACCACTGGTAGGCCCGCGCGTCCGGAGTGCCCGCGTAGCCGCCCGGGCCGTCGAGACCGGCATACAGCTCCGCCGGGGTGTACAGGTGCGCGCGGTAGCAGCTAACCGGCGCGGCGGGGTCGACCGGGAAGACGATGGCGCCGTGCTCCCGCAGGTGCGTGCCGAGGGTCGGGGTCATCGTGCCGCCGAGCACCACCAGCCCGGCCAGGTCGGACCGCTGCATCAGGCGGTCCTCCACGGCGCGCAGGTCGAGGTCCTGCAGCCGAAGGCCGCCGAGCGGTTCGTCGCGCTCGAGCAGCACCGCGAGGGAGCGCACGTCGTCGATCTCCACGCGGGCATCGTGCCAGAAGCGCTGGCGGATCAGCGGCGCAGACGGCAGAGTCGGGGGATGAGCGACGGGACCTACGCACGCACCTACGAGGCCAGCCTCGCCGATCCCGACGGCTTCTGGGGCACGGCGGCCCACGACATCGACTGGGTCACCCCGCCGACGCGCGTCCTCGACGACGACCGCCCGCCCTTCTACCGGTGGTTCACCGGCGCGACCCTCAACACCTGCCACAACGCCGTCGACCGGCACGTCGCGGCCGGTCGCGGCGAGCAGGTGGCGGTCCACTACGACTCGCCGGTGACGGGAGTGAGACGTTCGCTCACGTATGCCGGGCTGCTGGCGGAGGTCCGGCGTCTCGCCGGTGCCCTGCGCGGCCTCGGCGTCACCAGGGGCGACCGGGTCGTCATCTACATGCCGATGGTCCCGGAGGCGGTCGTCGCCATGCTCGCGTGCGCCCGCCTCGGCGCCGTCCACTCAGTCGTCTTCGGCGGCTTCGCGCCCGCGGAGCTCGCCGCCCGCATCGACGACGCCCGTCCCGTGGTGGTCCTGTCGGCCTCCTGCGGAGTGGAGCCCACCCGCGTCGTCGAGTACAAGCCGTTCCTCGACGCCGCGGTCGAGCGCTGCTCACACCCGCCGGCGCACTGCGTGATCCTGCAGCGGGAGCAGGCACGCGCGCAGATGGGCGAGCGCGACATCGACTGGCTCGACCTGCTCACTGGCGAGGCGGCCGACGCCGGCGCCGAGTGCGTGGAGGTCGCCGCCACCGACCCGCTCTACATCCTCTACACCTCCGGCACGACGGGGCGTCCCAAGGGGATCGTCCGCGACAACGGTGGCCACGCCGTCGCGCTGCGCTGGTCGATGACGAACATCTTCGGCGTCCAGCCCGGCGAGACGTGGTTCACCGCGAGCGACGTCGGCTGGGTGGTGGGCCACTCGTACATCGTCTACGCCCCCCTGCTCACCGGCTGCACGACCGTGCTCTACGAGGGCAAGCCGGTCGGCACGCCCGACGCCGGGGCGTTCTGGCGCATCGTCTCGGAGTACGGCGCCGTTGCGATGTTCACGGCCCCGACGGCGTTCCGGGCGATCAAGAAGGAGGACGCGCAGGGGTCGCTGATCCGCGGCCACGACCTGTCCGCGTTCCGGACCCTGTTCCTCGCCGGCGAGCGCCTCGACCCCGACACCTACCAGTGGGCCACCGACCGGCTCGGCGTGCCGGTCGTCGACAACTGGTGGCAGACCGAGACCGGCTGGCCCATCGCCGCCAGCCCGCGCGGGCTCGAGGAGCTTCCCCTCAAGCCCGGCTCGCCGTCCGTCCCCGTGCCCGGGTATGCCGTGCACGTCCTCGCCGAGGACGGCCGGCCGGCACCGGCCGGCACCGAGGGCGCGATCTGCCTCGGGCTGCCCATGCCGCCCGGGACGCTGCCCACGCTGTGGGGGGACGACGAGCGGTACGTGGCGTCCTACCTCTCGGCCTTCGAGGGCTACTACCTCACCGGGGACGGGGGGTTCCTCGACGAGGACGGCTACCTCTACGTCATGGGCCGCACCGACGACGTCCTCAACGTCGCCGGCCACCGGCTGTCGACCGGTTCCATCGAGGCGGCCCTCGCCGGGCACGAGGCCGTTGCGGAGTGCGCGGTGATCGGCGTCCGCGACGAGCTGAAGGGACAGGTGCCCAGGGCCCTCGTCGTCCTGAAGTCCGGGGTGGACGCCGACGCCGACGGCGACCGGATCCGGTCCGAGCTCGTCACCCGGGTGCGCTCGGAGGTGGGGGCCGTCGCGGCCCTGCGCCAGGTCGACATCGTCGCGGCGCTGCCCAAGACGCGCTCCGGGAAGATCCTGCGCAGGACGATGCGCGAGATCGCCGACGGGGGTTCCCCCGCGGTGCCGGCGACCATCGAGGACGCCTCGGTGCTGAGCACCCTCACCCCCGTGCTGCGACCCGGGGGGTGACAGGATCGGGCGGTGCTCGGTGTCCTGGAGGGGTTCGCGACGATCGGCGTCGTCGTCGCCCTAGGGTACCTGCTGGGGCACCTCGGGGTGCTCGACGCGGCCGCTCAGCTGGTGCTGTCGCGGCTCGCCTTCTATGTCGCGTCGCCGGCGCTGCTGCTGACCGTCATGGCGCGCACCCCCGTCGGCACGGTGCTGTCGGGGAACCTGCTCGCCTCGGTGGGCAGCGTGCTCGTCACGACTGCTGTCTACCTGGCCATCGCCCGCCTCCGGTGGCGGCCACCCCTCGGCGAGAGTGTGGTGGCGAGTCTCTGCACGGCATACGTCAACGCGAGCAACCTCGGGATCCCGATCGCGCTCTACGTCCTCGGCGACGTCTCCGTCGTCGCGCCGACGCTGCTGCTGCAGCTGCTGCTCCTGCAGCCACTGGCCATGGCGCTGCTCGACAGCGACGCCCGCGGCCGACGACCCACGCTGGCGACGAGCCTGCTGCGGGCTCGTTCGCAACCCGATCACGGTGGGGGCGTTCGTGGGCCTGCTCGTCTCGGTCTTCGCCGTCCGGCTGCCGCCGCTGGTCAGCCGCCCCATCGACCTCGTCGGCGCGATGGCGGTGCCGGCGATGCTTATCGCCTTCGGGATCTCGCTCCGGCTCGGTCCCCGGCCGGGTGCGGACGGCTCGTGGCCGCACGTGGCGACGCTCGTCACGCTCAAGCTGGGCCTGCAGCCGCTATCCGCGGTGGGCGTCGGCTACCTGATGGTCGGGCTGCGCGGCCACGCCCTGTTCGCCGCGGCGGTCACCGGTGCGCTCCCGACGGCGCAGAACGTCTTCGTCCTCGCCAACCGCTACAACCGGGGACTCCTGCTGGCGCGGGACTCGATCTTCGTCAGCACCTTCGCGTCGGTGCCGGTCATCCTGCTCATCGCCCTGCTCTTCAAGGGCGTGGCCTGACCGCCTTCGGCGATCGGGCTCAGATGTGCCTCTCGGCGCCCTTGAGGACCGAACGGAGCCGCGAGGTGATCTCGGCGAACTCCGGCGGCCCGACGATCAGCGGCGGGGCGAGCTGGACGACCGGGTCGCCGCGGTCGTCGGCCCGGCAGTAGAGCCCCGCCTCGTACAGCGCACCGGAGAGGTAGCCGCGCAGCAGCCGCTCGCACTCCGCGTCGTCGAACGTCTCCCGGGTGGCCTGGTCCTTGACGAGCTCGATGCCGTAGAAGTAGCCCTCGCCGCGCACGTCCCCGACGATCGGCAGGTCGAGCAGGGTCTCGAGGCTCGCCCGGAACTTCGGGGCGTTCTCGCGGACGTGGTCGTTGAGGCCCTCCCTGTCGAAGATGTCGAGGTTCTCCATCGCGACCGCCGCCGAGACGGGGTGGCCGCCGAAGGTGTAGCCGTGCGGGAACGAGGTCGTGCCGCGGCGGAACGGCTCGAACAGGCGGTCGCTGGCGATCATCGCGCCGATGGGGGAGTAGCCGCTGGTCATGCCCTTGGCGCAGGTGATCATGTCGGGGACGTAGCCGAAGTCGTTGCAGGCGAACATGTCCCCGATCCGGCCGAAGGCGCAGATCACCTCGTCGGACACGAGCAGCACGTCGTACTCGTCGCAGATCTCGCGGACCCGCTCGAAGTACCCGGGTGGTGGCGGGAAGCAGCCGCCGGAGTTCTGGACCGGCTCGAGGAAGACCGCCGCGACCGAGTCCGGGCCCTCGAACTCGATGGCCTCGGCGATCCGGTCCGCGGCCCACCGGCCGAACTGCTTCGCGTCCTCGCGCAGGTGCTCCGGCGCCCGGTAGAGGTTGGTGTTGGGGACCTTGAAGGCACCCGGCACGAGCGGCTCGAACGGCTCCTTGGCGCCCGGCAGGCCGGTGATCGCCAGGGCCCCCTGGGGCGTGCCGTGGTAGGCGATGGCCCGGCTGATGACCTTGTGCTTGCCCGGCTTCCCGGTGAGCTTGAAGTACTGCTTGGCCAGCTTCCACGCGGTCTCCACTGCCTCGCCGCCGCCGGTGGTGAAGAAGACCCGGTTGAGGTCGCCGGGGGCGCCGGCCGCGAGGCGCTCGGCGAGCTCGATCGCCCGGGGGTGGGCGTAGGACCAGATCGGGAAGAAGGCGAGCTCCTTCGCCTGCCGGGCCGCGGCGTCCGCGAGCTCGTGCCGTCCGTGGCCGACCTGGACGACGAACAGGCCGGACAGGCCGTCGATGTACTCCTTGCCCCGGTCGTCCCACAGCCGCGCGCCCTCACCGCGGGTGATGATCGGCACCGCCGTCCCGCCGCCGCCGCTCGCGGGGTCCTCGAACACCGAGTGCCGGGTGAAGTGCATCCACAGGTGGTCGCGCGCCGCGTCGCTGTACGTCGCGCCGGAGCGGGTCGTGGCGGGAGCGCCGGAGGCGCCCTCCGGCGAAGTCGTCGTGACGGGCGTTGGCGAAGTGGTCATCGGGTACCCCAGTTGTAGTGCTGCTTGTTGAGCTTCAGGTAGACGAACGTCTCGGTGGAGCGGACACCCGGCAGGGTGCGGATCCTCGTGCCGAGCAGGGACAGAAGCTCGGCGTCGTCCTCGCACACCACTTCCACCAGCAGGTCGAAACTGCCCGCTGTCGTCACGGCATACGAGACCTCGGGCATCGCGGTGAGCGCCGAGGCGACCGGCGTGATGTCCCCGTTGACTCGAATCCCTATCATGGCCTGCCTCCCGAAGCCCACCTGAAGCGGGTCGGTGACGGCGACGATCTGCACCACGCCGGAGTCGGTCAGCCGCTGCACCCGCTGGCGCACCGCGGCCTCGGACAGGCCGACGGTCGCCGCGATGACGGCATACGAGCGCCGGCCGTCCTGCTGGAGCTGCTCGATGATCGCCTTGGCGAGCTCGTCGAGGGCGGCCGGGCGCGTCGAGGCGGCCTTGGTGGACGTCGTCATGCCACCATCCTACGACGGAATCAGTTGCCAACCGGCGCCGGCACCGCCGAGAACGGCAGGCGGGGGACCGCGTGGTGCCGAGACCACCCGTCGGCGATAGTGTCGGATCATGACTGGACCGCCCCTGCTGCGCAACTTCGTGGGCGGTGGGTACGCCGACGCGGAGTCGGACCTCACCTCGCCCGTCATCGACCCCTCCACGGCACAGGTGGTCGCCACCGCGCCCGTCTCGAGCGCCCGGGACGTCGACGCCGCGTATGCCGCCGCGGCCGCCGCGTTCGGCACCTGGGGACAGACGACCCCCGGCGAGCGGCAGCGGGCACTGCTCGGGTTCGCGGACGCCCTGGAGAGGCGGGCCGACGAGCTCGTGCGGCTCGAGGCCCGCAACACGGGCAAGCCGTACGCCCTGACGGCGAGCGAGGAGGTCCCCCCGATGCTCGACCAGCTGCGCTTCTTCGCCGGCGCGGCGCGGGTCCTCGAGGGCCGGGCGGCGGGGGAGTACCTCCGCGGGCACACCTCGTGGGTGCGGCGCGAGCCGGTCGGGGTCGTCGGGCAGGTCACGCCCTGGAACTACCCGATGATGATGGCGGTCTGGAAGATCGCCCCGGCGCTCGCGGCCGGGAACACGGTGGTCCTGAAACCGAGCGACACCACGCCTGAGACGACGCTGCTGCTCGCCGAGATCGCGAGCGAGTTCCTCCCGGCGGGGACGTTCAACGTCGTCATGGGTGACCGGGACACCGGCCGGGCCCTCGTCGAGCACCCGACGCCGGCGATGGTCGCCATCACCGGCTCGGTCCGGGCCGGCACCCAGGTCGCCGGGTCGGCCGCGCGCTCGGTCAAGCGGGTGCACCTCGAGCTCGGCGGCAAGGCACCGGTCATCGTCTTCGACGACGCCGACCTCGCCGCGGCGACCGAGGGGATCGCCGTCGCGGGCTACTTCAACGCCGGCCAGGACTGCACCGCGGCGACCCACGTGGTCGCCACGCCCCCCACCCACGAAAACCCCCTCCCCTCCCTTGCCGACTACGCGCGCACCTCCGCCAAGGTCGGTATGCCGGACGACGAGGACGCCCTGCTCGGACCGGTCAACAACGCGGGGCAGCGCGAGCGCATCGAGGGCTTCCTGCGCCGGCTGCCTGACCACGCGTCGGTCGCCGCCGGCGGGTCCCGGGTCGCCGGGCTCGGCGACGGCTACTTCCTCGAGCCGACGGTCGTGTCGGGACTGCGCCAGGACGACGAGGCGGTCCAGGAGGAGATCTTCGGCCCGGTCATCACGGTGCAGCGTTTCAGCGACGAGGCGGAGGCCCTGCGCTGGGCCAACGGCGTCGACTACGGGCTCGCGTCGAGCGTCTGGACCCGGGACTTCGGCCGGGCGATGCGCGTCTCGAAGGCCCTCGACTTCGGCTGCGTGTGGATCAACACCCACATCCCGCTCGTCGCCGAGATGCCGCACGGCGGCTTCAAGCGCAGCGGCTACGGCAAGGACCTGTCGATGTACGGCTTCGAGGACTACACCCGGGTCAAGCACGTCATGGCCAACATCGAGTCGTAGCCCCCCGACGTGGCGCCGCGGCTCCGGATGCGCCGGGCGACGGGAGCGAGACGCCCGCCCGCCGGTTGTCGTGCCCGCAACGCCGGTCGGTCCCGTCCGTCGGCGCGCCCCGGGTCCCGGCTCCCGGCATAGGGTGGCGCCATGACGAGGTACGGGGCGCAGTACGGCCCGGACATCACCTTCCTCGGCATCCCCCGGTGCGACCTCGACGACGAGAGCACGTATGCCGGCGCCGACGTCGTCGTCCTCGGCGCACCGTTCGACGGTGGCACCTCCCACCGGCCGGGCACCCGCTTCGGCCCGCAGGCGATCCGGATGGGCGACTACCTGCCCCATGACGGGTCCCGGCCCTCGCTGGCCCTGAGGACGGACGGGCTCGTCGACCTGCGGGTCCTCGACGCGGGTGACGTCGAGATGTACTCCGGGGACATCGAGGCCGCACTGCCGGCCCTCGAGGCCGCGGTCGAGAGGGTGACCCGGTCCGGGGCCATCCCGGTGGTGCTCGGCGGTGACCACTCGATCGCCTACCCGGACGCCAAGGGCGTCGCCAACGTCCTCGGGCACGGCCGGGTGTCGATGCTGCACTTCGACGCCCACGCGGACACCGGTGACATCGAGTTCGGCTCCCTGTGGGGACACGGTCAGCCGATGCGCAGGCTCATCGAGTCGGGGGCCGTGCGCGGTGACCGGTTCCTGCAGATCGGCCTGCGCGGCTACTGGCCCGGGCCGGCGACCCTCGACTGGATGGCCGAACAGGGGATGCGCTCCTAC
>JBPCOG010000174.1:0-16901 GCA_051000455.1 Lapillicoccus sp.
CCGGCTTCGCTCTGCCGCCGGTCGCTGGGGACCGCTTCGTTCGAGGGCCGCAACGCTCCCGACTGCGCCCACCGACATGATCGAGCCGGGAAAACGGGTGCTTCGGCGCCCGATCCGGCCTTGCGTCCCGTCCGTCGGAGCGTTCAGCCGTCCTGGCGGATGGCCTCGGCCACGGCGTTGAACGCGGCCTCGGACATGACCGCCCCCTCCCGGCGGACCGCCTCGGGGTCCACCCGGATGATCCGGTCGACCCGGACCTCACTCGGGCGCCCCTGACGGTCCCACGGCCCGCAGCCGACGTCGACCCAGTCCCGGCCCGCGCGGCGCTCCTGGGCCGCGTCCTGGTCGTGGTCCTTGCTCGTGAGCATCGCCCCGAGCAGCCAGTCGCCGTCCAGGCCGATGAGCAGCACCGGCCGGTCCTTGCCAACCGTGTGGTCCTCCTCGAACGGCACCCACGTCCACACCACCTCCCCCGGGTCGGGCAGGCCGTCGGGTTTCGGGGCGTACGCCATCGCCGGCACCGCCTCGTAGTCGCCCGGGTAGCGCCGCATCCCCTGCGGCGGTGGGACCCCCGCACCGGCCGGCGGCCGGTGGCTGGCGTCGTCACGCCCTCCCGGTCCGTCGCCATCAGGTCGTGACCGACGCGTGTCGTCACCGGTCGTGGACGCCCGCGCCCACCCGCCGGGCCGCAATCGCCCCGCCGCCCGGCCCCGGCCTGTCGGCCCAGACCCCGTTCCGCGGCCCAGAGCCCGGTCGACGGCCCTGCGCAGCGCCTCCCCAAATCCGTCTGGCATTGGCTCACCGTAGCCCCGGTCCCACCAGGCGCTCACCTTTTCCGCGCCCAGCCTCTCCGGGCCCCGAGGAAGCCGAGGAACAGGTGTGCCATCAGGCGCTGGTGCTCGCGCAGTGCTGGGGTGCAGCCGGGTGGCGGCGGCCGGTCGAGGCCGCTGACCATGTAGGCGACGATGCACGCGAGGAACGAGTCGACGGCCTCGGGGTCGGCGTCCCGGGTCAGCACGCAGTCCCGGACGAGCGACCCGGTGTCGATCCCGTGCCACCACATCATCGGCAACAGCCCGACGAGATCCATCCACGCCGGGCCGCGCCCGACCCAGTTCCAGTCGAGCACCCACGCCTTTCCGGCGGCGTCGACGAGGATGTTGTCGGGCCGCAGGTCGCCGTGCGTGAGCGTCTCGCCCCCGAGCCGGCCGCCCGCGGCGAGCACCAGCGTCCCGACCTCCCGCTGTCGCCGCAGCGGCCACGGCGGCATCCCCCCGGGCACGTCGAAGCGACCAGCCGCCAGCGCCGCGCCCACGGCGACGACCCGCTCGTCACCGCCGATGTCCTCGACGACGCTGCGTGCCGCCAGCCCGGCCGGGGCGGGCGTCGCCAGCCCGGCGATGGCCGTGCAGGCGGCGCGCGCTGCCTAGACCTCGGCGGGGGTCCACGGCTGTCCGGGCTGATGCCCGTCGACGACCGCCAGGACGAGGACCCGCCACTCGCCCACGGCGGCGGACCCGAGGAGGGCAGGAGCGGGTATGCCGGGCGGCAGCCCGGCGAGGACCCTCGCCTCCTGCTCCAGCGCCTCCCGCACATGGGGGCTCTCCGGCCCGCCGGCTTGACGAAGACCCGGGCGCCGTCGACGCAGTGCACGATGCGGGCGTACGAGCCGGTGAAGCCCGACGTCACGACCGGCTCTGCCGTCGGGACCTCGCTGCCCGCGAGGCGACCCACCTCGGAGCGCACCTCAGCGGGGAGCGCCGTCCACCCCGGGCGCCGGGACGTGAACCGGTAGTCGACGGTGGGGACGGCGTCCATGGGGCCAGTCTGGTTGGTGGTTGGTGGTCGGTGGTCGGTGGTCGGTGACAGGGTGGAGGCGTGACCCAGATCCCCCCCGGAGGACGAGCGGCTCAGATCCCGCCGGAGAACTACTCGAAGGGCTGGGCCGAGGACTCCCGGCCACCGCTGCCGCAGGCCGGGGACGAACGGAGCATGCTCACGGCATACCTGGACTGGCACCGCGCCACGTTCGAGCTCAAGTGCGCGGGAGTCGAGCCGGAGCGGCTCTCGGAGCGCACCATGGCGCCCTCGACGCTGACCCTGCACGGGCTCCTGCGCCACCTCACGGTGGTCGAGCGGTGGTGGTTCCAGATCAACTTCGCCGGCGACGACGTCCCGATGCTCTACTACTCCGACGACGACCCCGAGCAGGACTTCGATCGCCTGGACGGGGACGTCGCGGAGGCGTTCGCCCGCTGGCACCGGGAGTGCGAGCGGTCGCGGGAGATCGTCGCCGCGACTGCCTCGCTCGAGGCGGCCGGCACGCGGGTCCGCGACGGCCTGCCGATCACGCTGCGCGGGGTCCTGCTGAAGATGGTCGCCGAGTACGCGCGGCACAACGGCCACGCCGACCTGCTGCGGGAGGGCATCGACGGCGCGACGGGCAGCTGAGGCGGCGCGGTGCACGGCATACCGGGTGGTCGTGGGAGACTTGGCCGGTCGCTCTCCCTCCCGAGCCCGTGTGAGGTAACCCACCACCGTGTCACCCATGGCCCGCACCGCGTTGCCGCCACACGCGACGCCGCCGGACCTCATCCGGAACTTCTGCATCATCGCCCACATCGACCACGGCAAGTCGACCCTCGCCGACCGGATGCTCCAGCTGACCGGGGTCGTCGACGGCCGGGCGATGCGGGCGCAGTACCTCGACCGGATGGACATCGAGCGCGAGCGGGGCATCACCATCAAGTCCCAGGCGGTACGGATGCCGTGGGAGGTCGGCGGGAGCACCTACGCGCTGAACATGATCGACACCCCGGGGCACGTCGACTTCACCTACGAGGTCTCCCGCTCGCTGGCCGCCTGCGAGGGGGCGGTGCTGCTCGTCGACGCCGCGCAGGGCATCGAGGCGCAGACGCTGGCCAACCTCTACCTCGCGATGGAGAACGACCTCGCGATCATCGCCGTCCTCAACAAGATCGACCTGCCGGCCGCGCAGCCGGAGAAGTATGCCGAGGAGCTGGCCCGGCTGATCGGGTGCGAGCCCGACGACTGCTTCCGTGTCTCCGGCAAGACCGGTGCCGGGGTGGAGCCGCTCATCGACGAGATCGTCCGGCAGGTCCCGGCCCCGGTCGGTGACCCCACGGCTCCGGCCCGGGCGATGATCTTCGACTCCGTCTACGACACCTACCGCGGTGTCGTCACGTACGTCCGGGTCATCGACGGCGACCTCAACCCGCGCGAGCGCATCGTCATGATGTCGACGAGGGCTAGTCACGAGCTGCTCGAGATCGGCGTCATCTCGCCGGAGCCGGTGCCGTCCAACGGTCTCGGCGTCGGCGAGGTCGGGTACCTTATCACCGGCGTCAAGGACGTGCGCCAGTCCCGGGTCGGCGACACCGTGACCAACGCGGGCAAGCCGGCGCAGGCGGCGCTGGCCGGCTACCGCGACCCGAAGCCGATGGTGTTCTCCGGGCTGTACCCCATCGACGGGTCGGACTACCCGGTGCTGCGCGACGCGCTCGACCGGCTGAAGCTCAACGACGCCGCGCTGGTCTACGAGCCGGAGACCTCGGTGGCGCTCGGCTTCGGTTTCCGGGTGGGCTTCCTCGGGATGCTGCACCTCGAGATCGTCCGCGAGCGGCTCGAGCGGGAGTTCGACCTCGACCTCATCTCGACGCTGCCGAACGTCGTCTACGACGTGCAGCTCGACGACCGCCGCAGCGTCGAGGTCACCAACCCCAGCGAGTTCCCCGACGGCAAGGTGGTCGAGGTCCGCGAACCGGTCGTGCGGGCCACCATCCTCGCGCCGAGCGAGTTCATCGGGGCGGTGATGGAGCTGTGCCAGCAGCGGCGGGGTGCCCTGCGCGGGATGGACTACCTCTCCGCGGAGCGGGTCGAGATGCGCTACACCCTCCCGCTGGCCGAGATCGTCTTCGACTTCTTCGACCAGCTCAAGTCGCGGACGCGGGGCTACGCGTCCCTCGACTACGAGCCGGCCGGCGACCAGGCGGCCGACCTCGTCCGGGTGGACATCCTGCTGCAGGGGGAGCAGGTCGACGCGTTCTCCTCCATCGTCCACAGGGACAAGGCGTACGCCTACGGCGTGCAGATGGCGACCAGGCTGCGACAGCTCATCCCGCGCCAGCAGTTCGAGGTGCCGATCCAGGCGCCCATCGGGTCCCGGGTCATCGCCCGCGAGACGATCCGGGCCATCCGCAAGGACGTGCTCGCCAAGTGCTACGGCGGCGACATCACCCGCAAGCGCAAGCTGCTCGAGAAGCAGAAGGAGGGCAAGAAGCGGATGAAGATGGTCGGCCGGGTCGAGGTGCCCCAGGAGGCGTTCATCGCGGCCCTGTCCAACGACGGCGACCGGCCCAAGAAGTAGCCTGCTCACCGGCGCCGGCTGAGACAGCCGAGGTGGCTCAGCGCAGCTTGCGCCGCAGCCGGTCCGTGTCCTGCGCGGTCCAGCCGTGGCCGGTCAGCCACCCCAGGGCGCCGCCGTGGTACACCTCGAGCGCCTCGAGGAGCAGCCGCATCGTCTCGCCGCGCGGTGACTGCTGCGCGACGGTCTTGCCGGTGAGGTTGACCGAGTATGCCGGCCGGCCGCTCAGCCGCGCGAGGATCTGCGGGACCCGCTGGGCCGAGGTTTCGAAGTCGGCGACGACCGCCTCGTCCGTCGCCCCGGCCACCTTCAGGGCGAGGCCGATGACGGTGCCGGTGCGGTCCTTGCCGGCGGCGCAGTGCACGACGACGGCGCCCGGGCTGGCGGCGATGGCGCGCAACGCGCCGAGGACGGAGTCCGGACGCATGGTGAGGTAGCGCAGGTAGTGCTCCGACCAGTAGGTGTCGTGGTCGTGCGCCCGTCCCGCAGGGCGGTTCGAGACGGCAGCGCCGGCCGATGCGGTGGGTCCGCTCACCGGGTCCGCGAGCTCGGGGTCGCCCACCCACGGCAGCTCCCGCTCCCCGGCAGGGATGCCGCTCTCCGGGGAGTCCTCCGGGTAGAGCGTGAAGTGGTGGTGGCGCACGTCGGCCCTGGCCCGGAGCGGACCGTCGCCCTCCATGGCGACCTCGACGAAGGTGCGCAGGTCGACGACGTCGGTGAGGCCGAGATCGTCGACGAGCCGGCGCACGGACTCGGCCGGCAGGTCCTGGAGGTTGTCGGACCGGATGACACGTCCCGGGGCGATGACGCCCCCGTCGAGGGTCGGCAGGCCCCCGAGGTCGCGCATGTTGACGACGCCGTCGAGGTCGATCCACTGGACGTCGTGCACCCGCCGAGCCTACGTGGCCGTCCCGCGCCGCCGGCATCGCCCCCCTGGCGAGGACCGCACAAGGGTGAGGGCCTCGGGGAGTATGAGTCTCCGAGGCCCTCGTGACCGGAACCGAAATCCCGGCCACGGCCGCCCCGGCGAACCGGAAGCGGATGACCCAGTTCTACCCCCCGGCCACGGTTGGCGCAAGGGGCCGGCGGGAGGAACCTGTCCCCCGGGCACCGACGGGCACCGACGGGCACCGAAGAGCCCCCTCCCGAGCAGCCTGCGAGGATGGTCAGGTGCCGAGTGCCTTGCCGGAGGGCGATCCCGCGCCGTCCTCAGGCGAGCTGCCCTCGGACGCGCTCGACGGTATGCCGGGTCGCTCCTTCGGCGTCTACGTCCACGTCCCGTTCTGCGCGGTGCGCTGCGGGTACTGCGACTTCAACACCTACACCTTGCCGGAGCTGGACGACGGACCTGCGGGACAGCGGGCGACAGTCCTCGACTACCTCGATGCGGCCAGCCGCGAGCTCGACCTCGCCGCGCAGGTCCTCGGGACCCGGGCCGGCCCGGTCGACACGGTGTTCTTCGGGGGGGGCACCCCGACGATGCTGCCGGCGGCCGAGCTCGTGCGGCTGCTGCACGGCATACGCGAGAAGTGGGGGCTGGCACCCGGCGTGGAGGTCAGCACCGAGGCAAACCCCGACTCGGTCACCGGGCCCTCGCTCGAGCGGCTCGCCGAGGGCGGCTTCACCCGGGTCAGCCTCGGCATGCAGTCCTCGGTCCCGCACGTCCTGCGCGTCCTCGACCGGACCCATCGGCCCGGCAACGTGGCCCGGGCCGTCGGGGCGGCGCGCGCGGCCGGGCTGCAGGTGAGTCTCGACCTCATCTACGGCACGCCCGGGGAGAGTCTCGAGGACTGGCGGCGCAGTCTCGAGGCCGCCGTCGCCCTCGAGCCGGACCACGTCTCCGCGTACGCGCTCGTCGTCGAGGACGGCACCAGGCTCGCCGGGCAGGTGCGCCGGGGGACGGTGGCGGCCCCCGACGACGACGACGAGGCGGCGAAGTACGAGCTCGCCGACGGGCTGCTGGCGGGAGCCGGCTTCCAGTGGTACGAGGTGAGCAACTGGGCGCGCGACGAGCGGGCCCGCTGCCGGCACAACGAGGGCTACTGGGCGGGGGACAGCTGGTGGGGCGTCGGGCCCGGCGCGCACAGCCACGTCAGCGGGGTGAGGTGGTGGAACGTCAAGCACCCCAGCGGGTATGCCGCCCGGCTGGCTGCCCGTGCCTCACCCGCCGCCGCCCGCGAGACCCTCACGGACGACCAGCGCCACGACGAGCGAGTGCTGCTCGGTGTGCGCCTGAGCGACGGCCTGCCGGTCGAGGACCTGCGCCCGGAGGGACGTGATGCGCTGGCCGCCCTGGTCGGCGACGGCCTCGTCGACCGCCCGGTGGGGGGCGGGGACGACCGGGTGCGCCTCACCCTGCGGGGTCGCCTGCTCGCCGACACCGTCGTGCGGCGGCTGCTCGGCCTGCGCTGACGCCCTCGTCGCCCCTCGCCCCCCCGGACGACTGCCCCTCCGGCGGGTCGGGGTCCGGGGCGGTGACGAAGTCGATGAGCTCCTCGACGCTGGCGAGCAGCGTTGGCTCGAGGTCTGCATAGGTCCGCACCGCGGCGAGGATGCGCTCCCAGGCACGAGCGACGTCGGCCTGCGACCCGTGCGGCCACCCGAGCGCGGCGCAGACCCCGTGCTTCCAGGGCTGGCCGCGGGGGACGACCGGCCACCCGGCCAGACCGAGCCGCTCGGGTCGCACCGACTGCCAGATGTCGACGTAGGGGTGGCCGAGGACCCGGACGTGGTCCGAGTGGCCCGGCACCGACCGGACCGCGTCGACCACCCGGGACTCCTTGCTACCCGGGACGAGGTGGTCGACGAGGACACCCATCCGCCGGCCCGGTCCCGGCCGGAACCGCTCGACCACCCCGGCGAGGTCGTCGACACCGTCGAGCATCTCCACGACGACCCCCTCCACCCGCAGGTCGGCACCCCAGACCTTCTCGACGAGCTCGGCGTCGTGGCGTCCCTCGACGAAGATCCGCGACGCCGACGCCGTGCGGGCCCGCCGGCCGTGGACCGCGGCCGAGCCGCTCGCCGTGCGCGAGTCCTGCCGGCGCGCTGCGGCGAGGACGGCACCGGCCACCGCGACCGGGGCAGAGAGCACCGTCGGGACGCCGTCGAGCAGGAAGCCGGGTCCGAGCGGGAAGCCCCTCGTGCGGCCCCGACCGTCCTCGAGGTGCACCACGTGCATGCCGCCCGCCTTCTCCACCCGCACGACCGCCCCGCACCAGCCGGTCTCGACCTCCTCGACGACGAGACCCGGCTCCGCCGCAACCTCCTGCGCCGGGGAGCGTGACGTCCCCCGCCAGTCCCTGCCGAGGACATCCGCGGCGTACCGGTCCCGCTGCCCGCTCGCTCCCGCCACCCTGATGAGGCTAGGGCGGCCGGCGCCGGCCGGACCGGCGACCCGCCGTCCCGCCCCGGGACGACGTAGACTTGGCACTCGGCATACCGGAGTGCCAACGAGCGTTGTCGATGGCCCGAGGGAGGTGCGTGGATGAGCGAGGAACGACGCCTGGCCGTGCTGCGCGCCATCGTGCAGGACTACGTCCAGACCTCGGAGCCGGTGGGGTCCAAGGCCATCGTGGACCGGCACCACCTCGGCGTCTCGGCTGCCACCGTCCGCAACGACATGGCCGTGCTCGAGGAGGAGGGCCTGATCCACGCCCCGCACACCTCCGCGGGGCGGGTGCCCACCGACGCGGGCTACCGGGTCTTCGTCGACCGGCTGAGCTCTGTCAAGCCGCTCAGTGCCGCGGAGCGCTCGGCGATCAGCCGGTTCCTGGCTGGGGCGGTGGACCTCGACGACGTGGTCGACCGGACCGTGCGGCTGCTGTCCATGCTCACCCACCAGGTGGCGGTCATGCAGTACCCCTCACTGACCCGCTCGACGGTCCGGCACATCGAGCTCGTCCCGATGGGGCGGGAACGGCTGATGGTCGTGCTCATCGTGGGCTCGGGGCGCGTCGAGCAGCGGGTCGTCGACGTCGGCCGGGACCTCGGGGACGCCCCGGACGAGGGTCTGGTCGCGCAGCTGCGGACCGCCATCAACGCCGAGGCGTCCTCACGGCCGTTCACCGAGGCGGCCGGACGTCTGCAGTCCCTACCCGACCGCTACGAGCCGCGGGACCGGGATCTGGTGCGCTCGGTCGTCCGCGCGCTCCAGGACGCGCTGGTGGAGGAGCGTGAGGAGCGGGTCGTCCTCGCCGGGACGGCCAACCTGGCCAGGTTCGGCACGGACTTCCCGCTGACCATCGGGCCCGTCCTCGAGGCCCTCGAGGAGCACGTCGTGCTGCTGAAGCTGCTCGGCACGCTCGGACAGGACCGCGACGCCGTGGCAGTGCGCATCGGTCGCGAGAACACGCACGAGGGGCTGGTCTCGACCTCGGTGGTCTCGGCCGGCTACGGCGGCGGCTCGGAGGCTCTTGCCGGGCTCGGTGTGCTGGGTCCCACCCGCATGGACTACCCGACGACGATGGCGTCCGTCCGGGCCGTCGCGCGCTACGTCTCGCAGATCCTCGACCCCTGAACACCCAAGCACGACAAGGAAACTCGTTGAACGACTACTATCAGGACCTCGGTGTGGCGCGCGATGCCAGCGTCGAGGAGATCAAGCGGGCCTACCGCCGGCTGGCGCGCAAGCTGCACCCCGACGTCAACCCGGGGGCCGAGGCCGAGGACCGGTTCAAGTCGGTCTCCCAGGCGTATGACGTGCTGTCCGACCCGGCCAAGCGGCATTCGTACGACCTCGGCGTCGACCCCCACGCCGCCGCGGGCGCCGGGGGGGCCGGGTACGGGCAGGGGTTCTCGTTCAACGACGTGATGGACGCGTTCTTCGGCGGGACGGCCTCGAACCGCGGGCCGCGGTCGCGCCAGCACCGCGGGCAGGACGCCCTCCTCCGGCTCGACATCGACCTCGCCCAGGCCGTCTTCGGCTCGGAGGAGGAGCTGACCGTGGACACGGCGGTCGCCTGCGGCACCTGCGGCGGGGACGGCTCCCAGCCGGGTACCGGCCTGCGGCGCTGCGCGGTGTGCCAGGGCCGGGGCGAGGTCCAGATGGTCCAGCGCTCCTTCCTCGGCCAGGTGATGACCACCCGCCCGTGCGGCGCCTGCCAGGGCTACGGGAGCGTGATCAGCCACCCGTGCTTCGAGTGCTCCGGGGAGGGGCGGGTCCGCACCCGCAGGTCCCTCAAGCTCAAGGTGCCAGCGGGCGTCGACACCGGCACCCGCATCCAGCTCGGCGGGGAGGGGGAGGTCGGCCCGGGGGCTGGTCCACCCGGTGACCTGTACGTGGAGGTGGCGGTGCGCCCGCACGACTCCTACACCCGGCGTGGGGACGACCTGCACTGCACCGTGGAGCTGCCGATGACCTCCGCAGCGCTCGGCACCTCCTTCAAGCTGAGCACCTTCGACGGGATGCGTGACCTCGACATCGCGCCCGGCACCCAGCCCGGCGACGTCATGACGCTGCGGGGCCTCGGGGTGACGCACCTGCGCGGCTCCGGCCGGGGTGACCTGATGGTCCACGCCAACGTCCAGACGCCGACCCGGCTCACGGCGGAGCAGGAGGAGCTCCTGCAGCAGCTCGCCGCGCTGCGCGGGGAGGAGCGCTCCGAGGGTCGGCTCGCACCGATCGAGAAGAGCCTGCTCGGCAAGCTGCGCGGCGCGTTCAAGAACAAGTAGCCGGCCGGCCACCGATGACGGAGGCGCTGTTCCTCATCAGCCCCGGGGCGTTCGGGACCCCAGGGGTCGGCGACCTGCTCGTCGTGGATGGCGCGGAGGGCCGGCACGCCGCGACCGTGGCGCGGACGAGGACGGGCGACCGGGTCTACCTCGGTAACGGCGTGGGCGCCCGCGCGCTGGCCGAGGTCACCGACGTGGAGCGCTCGCTCGTGCGCGCCCGGGTCCTCGAGCTGGAGCACCGGAGCCTGCCCGAGCCGAGGTTCGTGCTCGTCCAGGCCCTGGCCAGGGGTGAGCGGGACGAGCAGGCCATCGAGGCGGCGACGGAGCTCGGGGTCGACGAGATCATCCCGTGGGAGGCCTCGCGCAGCGTTGTGCGGTGGCGCGGTGACCGTGCCGAGCGCTCGCGCCGACGCTGGGAGTCGGTCGTCACCGCGGCGACGAAACAGTCCCGGCGCCACCACGTCCCGGTCGTCGCCTCGCTGGCCGGTGAGCCCCTTGTCGTCGAGCGAATCGAGCGGGCGGCCCTTGCCCTCGCCCTGCACCAGCAGGCTGACGAGCCCCTCGCCGCGGTCGAGGTCCCGTCCTGCGGCGACGTCGTCGTCATCGTCGGTCCGGAGGGGGGCCTGAGCCCGGACGAGGTCGCGCGCTTCGCGGGGGCCGGAGCCCGCTCGGTGCGGTTGGGCAGCGAGGTGCTGCGTGCCTCGAGCGCAGGCCCGGCCGCGCTCGCGGTCCTCAGCGGCATGAGCCGCTGGCGGTGACGCTCACCGGACGCTGAACGCCACCGACTTCTCCGCTGCGACACTGCCGTCCTTGGCGCTGAGGGAGAACACCCGCACGGAGTAGTCGCCGGCGGGCAGCCCTCCGAGGTCGAACGCGTAGCTGCCCTGGCTCGGGCAGCCGGACGAGGCCGTCGTGGTGCCGTTCCGGACCGGCGCCGTCCCCTGCCGGAGCTGCCACTGCAGGGCCGCCTCGAAGACACAGGCCTGCCCGGAGACGGTCACCGGGCGCCCCGCGGGGAGCACCTGACCGCGGCTGGGGTTGTCGACCCAGATCGGCGCCAGCACGGTGAACTCGGTGGCCCGGGCCACCCGCTGGTAGGTCTGGGTGGTCGGCGCCGTCTCGAACAGCTGCGTCGACCCGTCCGCGATGGAGAAGGTGACCGGCACGCTCGCCCCTGCTGCCGCTGTCGCGGAGTAGACGAGCGACGCGACCGCCGCCTGCTGCTGCGCGGGGCTGAGCCCCCGGGTGCCGGCGCTGCTGAGCTGCACCGCGATGCCGGTGTCGCTGACCTTCACCGCGCCGGCCTTCGTGCCCGCGGGCCAGGCCTGGAGGTAGCCGTCGGTCGTGCTGTACGGCCGCGCGTTGAGGGCGAGGTTGAGGGCGGCGCTCGCCCTGGCCGCGGCGTCGGCACCGGCGGGCAGCTGCGCACCGAAGAACTCCCGGTGGAGCAGCCACTGACTCTGCACCGGACCGACGAAGTAGACCGGCACCGCTCCGGCGACCGCTGGCGGGACGACGACCGCGGGGGGCGTCGTCGGTGCCGGGCCGCTCGGTGGGGGCGCGGTGGGTGGGGTGGGCGTACCGGGGGCGCTGCTCGGCGGGCCACCCGTCCCCGTGCCGGTGGCGGAGGGCCCGGTCGGACGGGTGGGTGGGACGGTCGCCGCACCCGTGCTGGGGGCGGTGGCCGCACCCGTGCCGGGGCTGCTCGCCCCCCCGGTGGTCGGCGCGGACGTCGCCGGGGCGGACGTGGGCGCGGTGGTCGACGTGGGGGCACCGACCGGCGGGGTCTGGGTGGCGGGTCGCAGCCCGAGCCAGGCGGCGCCCGCGACCAGCAGCACCGCCGCGGCCGTCCCGAGCGGGGCCAGCCAGCGCGGGACACCCCGCCCTTGCGGTGCCGACGCGACCCGGGCCCGGATCTCCTCGAGCCGGTCGTTCGGCTGCACCTGGCGCGCCTCCTGCGCCATGGCGGCCCGCAGTCTCCCCTCGAGCTCGTGGAACTCCCCGGGCATGGTGTCGTCCTCGTTCCTGCTGTTCATGCGACCCCCTCCATCGAGGCTCGGAGGGCTGCCAGCCCGCGGTGTGCGTGCGCCTTGACCGAACCCGGCGAGATGTCGAGGGCCTGGGCGATCTGCAGCTCGCTGAGGTCGCTGAAGTACCGAAGGACGAGAACCTCCCGCTGCCGACGAGGCAGCCGCCGCACAGCGTCCATCAGGGTCTCTCCCTCGTTGTGACGAAGCGCCGTGTTCTCGGCGCTCTCGGCGGATGCTCGTCCCACGGCGTCCCCCCGACCGGCCTCCCGGGTGAGGTAGCGGGCCTGGACGCCCTGGTGGCGGAACGTGGACCGGCAGGCGTTGACGACGCTGCGGCGCAGGTAGGCGAGGGCGTTGCCGGCGTCACGCAGCTCTCCCATCCTCGGGTGGGCGGACACGAAGGCATCCTGGACGATCTCCTCCGCGAGGGACTGGTCGTGCACCAGGAGCCAGGCCAACCGCACCAGCGAGGCCCAGTGAGCGGCATACAGCCCGGTGAGAGCCTGGCCTGCCTCCCACTGGGTCGCCCTGCGCGCCTCTGCGCCACGTTCGGCCACACCCAACGCTCTCACGACCACTGGACGCGCAGCCGCGCAGACACGTTGACAGGCGCCGCTAGGCTCCTCTGCCATGATCGCGCCCACGTGCCTGTTCTGCCGGATACTCGAGGGAGGGGTCGGCGCGAGCGTGGTCGCCGAGAGCGACACGGCGTTCGCCTTCCGGGACATCGACCCGCAGGCCCCCAGCCACGTGCTCGTCATCCCGAGGCGGCACGTCGCGAACCTCGCCGAGCTGGCACGGGAGGCGCCCAGCGAGGCCCTGGACCTGATCGGGCTCGCGGCCGAGGTGGCGGACACCGAGGGCCTGGACAAGGGCTACCGCCTGGTCGCCAACACCGGTTCCGACGCCCACCAGACGGTCTACCACGCCCACCTCCACGTGCTGGGAGGACGTCCGATGGGATGGCCACCGGGGTGAGCCCGGGCGCCCGGTGCCGACGACCGGTGCCGTGGGACGTCCCCCCGGGTGCGCAGGACCGTAGACTTGACCGGACATGACAGACGCCGACCAACAGGGCCCCGTGCCGTCCGCCCCTGGACCGGTGGTGCCGACACACACCATCACGATCCCGCCGGCGATCCCCATGGTGACGCTGCTCGGGCCCCGCGACGAGCTGCTGCGGACGATGGAACGGGCCCTTCCCACCCTCGACCTGCACGTGCGCGGCAACGAGATCTCGCTACGGGGACCGAGCGCCGACGTCGTGCTCGCCGAACGGCTCGTCGACGAGCTGCTCGTCATCATCGACGCGGGACAGCCGCTGAACCGGGACGCGGTCGAGCGCTCCATCGGGATGCTGCGGGCCCAGACGGTGGAGCGGCCAGCCGACGTGCTGACGTTGAACATCGTCTCGAGCCGGGGGCGCACCATCCGCCCCAAGACGCTGAACCAGAAGCGGTACGTCGACGCGATCGACACGCACACGGTCATCTTCGGCATCGGGCCGGCGGGCACCGGGAAGACCTACCTCGCGATGGCCAAGGCGGTGGCCGCGCTGCAGGGCCACCAGGTCAACCGGATCATCCTGACCCGGCCGGCCGTCGAGGCCGGGGAGCGGCTCGGGTTCCTGCCCGGCACCCTCAACGACAAGATCGACCCGTACCTGCGCCCGCTCTACGACGCCCTGCACGACATGGTGGACCCGGACACCATCCCGAGGCTGATGGCGGCCGGCACCATCGAGGTGGCCCCGCTCGCCTACATGCGGGGACGCACCCTCAACGACGCGTTCATCATCCTCGACGAGGCGCAGAACACCTCGGGCGAGCAGATGAAGATGTTCCTCACCAGGCTCGGGTTCGGCTCGAAGATGGTCGTCACCGGGGACATCACCCAGGTGGACCTCCCCGGGGGGACCCCGTCCGGCCTGCGGCAGGTCCGCGACGTCCTGCGCGGGGTCGAGGACGTCCACTTCGCGGAGCTCACCTCCGGCGACGTCGTGCGCCACCGTCTCGTCAGCGCCATCGTCGACGCCTACGAGGCCTCCGAGGGCGCCCGGACGACACCGCGGCAGCGGGCGGTGCGGCGGTGAGCGTCGACGTGCTCAACGAGACGGACTTCGCGGTCGACGAGCTCGAGCTCATCGGGTGCGCGAGGTACGTCATGCAGCAGCTGCGTGTGCACCCGCAGGCCGACCTCTGCATTCGGCTCGTCGACGAGGCGGCCATGGAGGTCCTGCACGTCCAGTGGATGGACCTGCCTGGTCCCACCGACGTGATGAGCTTCCCCATGGACGAGCTGCGCCCCGCCCGCGAGGACAAGGAGCCGGCGGAGGGCATCCTCGGGGACATCGTCCTGTGCCCCACGGTGGCGGCCCGGCAGGCGACCGAGGCCGGCCACGCCGCGGTGGAGGAGCTGCTCCTGCTGACCACCCACGGGATGCTTCACCTGCTGGGGTTCGACCACACCGAGCCCGAGGAGGAACGCGAGATGTTCGAGCTCCAGCGCCAGCTGTTGCTGACCTTCCTCGCCGGGCGTGGCCGGGCCGTCACCTGAGGACCCGGGCATGATCCCCCAGATGGTGGCGGTGGCGGTGGCCGGCATCGCCCTCGCCTTCGTGCTCGCCGCCGCCGAGGCGGCGATCATGCGGATGTCGCGGGTGCGCGCCCAGCAGCTCTACGACGAGGGGCGGGGAGGCTCCACGTCGCTGCTGACGATCGTCGGTGACTCCCCGGCATACCTCGCCGTCGTCGCCTTCCTGCGCGTCGTGGCCGAGGCCGCGACGGCCGTGCTCGTCACCGTCGCGGTCGTCGACCTCGTCAGCTCGGTGACCCAGGCGCTGCTGATCTCGATCGCGGTGATGGCGGTGGTCTCCTTCGTCATCGTCGGGGTGTCCCCGCGCACCCTCGGTCGCCAGAACTACACGCGGGTGGCCCTGGTCGCGGCCCCCTTCGTCGTCGGGCTGCGCAGGGTGCTCGGCCCGGTCGCACGGGTGCTGGTCGCACTCGGCAACGCGGTGACCCCGGGCCGGGGCTACCGGGACGGGCCGTTCCAGAGCGAGGCCGAGCTGCGGGACCTGCTCGACCTGGCGGGGGAGTCGGAGGTCATCGAGGCCGGCGAGCGGGAGATGATCCACTCCGTCTTCGAGCTGGGCGACACCGTCGTGCGCGAGGTCATGGTGCCGCGCACCGACATGGTGACCATCGGGCAGGGCAAGACGCTCAAGCAGGCGATGTCGCTGTTCCTGCGCTCGGGCTTCTCGAGGATCCCCGTCGTCGGCGAGGACTCGGACGACGTGCTCGGGCTGCTCTACTTCAAGGACGTCGTGCGACGGGCGACCGCCGACGGGGAGACGGCCGCGCTGGCGGTCGACCAGGTCATGCGGCCGATGACCTTCGTCCCGGAGTCCAAGCCCGTCGACGACCTGATGCGGGAGATGCAGCGGGACCAGAGCCACTTCGCGATGGTGGTCGACGAGTACGGCGGGACTGCCGGACTCGTGACGATCGAGGACATCCTCGAGGAGATCGTCGGGGAGATCGCCGACGAGTACGACCGGGAGGCGCCCGGGGTCGAGCAGGTCGACGACGTGACGACGCGGGTTCCGGCGACGATGGACATCGACGACCTCGCCGAGCTGTTCCGCGTCGAGATCGAGGAGGAGGAGGTGGACACGGTCGGCGGCCTGCTGGCCAAGGCCATCGGCCGGGTCCCCATCCCGGGCTCGCACGCCGAGGTGGCCGGGCTGTCCCTCACCGCGGAGAAGATGGCCGGACGGCGGCACCGCATCGCCACGGTGATCGTGCGACGGGCCGAGCCTGCCGAGCATCCGGCGCGCACGCCCGTCCCCTCGCTGGTGGAGACGGAGGACTCCCGTGAGCACCGCTGAGCACCGCGCGGGCTTCGCGTGCCTCGTGGGCCGTCCGAACGCCGGGAAGTCGACGCTGACCAACGCCCTCGTCGGGCACAAGATCGCCATCACGTCCTCCAGGCCGCAGACCACGCGGCACACCATCCGCGGCATCTCGACCACGCCGCAGGCCCAGCTCGTCCTCGTCGACACCCCGGGGCTGCACAAGCCCCGGACCCTGCTGGGTGAACGACTCAACCACCTCGTCCGCGAGACCCTGGTCGAGGTGGACGTCATCGGGTTCTGCCTGCCGGCCGACCAGCGCATCGGGCCGGGCGACGCCTACATCGCGGCCGAGCTCACCGCACTGCAGCGGGGGCGCCGGCGCCCGGTCGTCGCGATCGCCACGAAGTCCGACCTGGTCGACCGGGGCCGGCTCGCGGAGCACCTCATGGCCGCCGACCGGCTGGGGGACTGGGACGCGATCGTGCCGTGCTCGGCGACCGTCGGTCACCAGGTGGCCGAGGTCCGCCAGGTGCTGTGCTCGTACCTGCCCCTCTCCCCGGAGCTGTACCCCGACGGCGTGCTCACGGACGAGCCGGATGTGGTGATGATCGCGGAGCTCGTGCGCGAGGCAGCCCTGGAGGGTGTGCGGGACGAGCTGCCCCACTCCCTGGCGGTGGTCGTCGAGGAGATGCTGCCGCGGGAGGGGCGCCCGGCGGACGCGCCGCTGCTCGACGTGCGGGTCAACGTGTTCGTCGAGCGCCCCAGCCAGAAGGCGATCGTCATCGGCCGTGGCGGAGCACGGCTGCGCGACGTCGGCACCACCGCGCGCGCCGGCATCGAGGCCCTGCTCGGGCAGCGGGTCCACCTCGACCTGCACGTCAAGGTCGCCAAGGACTGGCAGCGCGACCCCAAGGCGCTGCAGCGACTCGGATTCTGAGCCTCACCGGGGCAGGACGCC
>JBPCOG010000393.1:0-4638 GCA_051000455.1 Lapillicoccus sp.
TGCCGTTCCGAGTGCGCGTGGTCCGCGAGCGGCGGGACCCTCGGCGGCGAGCGGCTGTTCGCGTGCGCCGGGTGCGGCAGCGAGTGGGTCGCCGGCCAGGCGTGGACCCCGGTGGACTGGCAGGGCGGGATCCCGGACGCGGTCCGGGCCGAGCGGGCCGAGCGTGGCCGACCTGCCGAGCGGGCCGAGCATGGCCGACCTGCCGGGCGGCCCGGGCAGGCCGAGCGGGCTGAGCGGGCTGAGCGCCGGAGCGGCACATGAGCATGGAGTTCCTCGTCGCGCGCAACCCGGACCCGGCAAGCTCCCTGCCGTTCCTGATCCGGGTCCCCTGGGGCCCGGAGGGCTTGGTGCTCAAGGCAAAGCAGCCCTGGCCGCGCACCAGCAAGGTCTACTGTCACCGCGCTGACGGTTGGCCCCCGGACGTCGAGGTGCTGGAACGGGTCCCGGTCCGCGTCTGCAGCCGGCGCGGACCGGCGATCGACCTGATCCTCGACCGGAGCAGGGAGAACCGCTCGCAGCTGGTCGTCACGCAGGCCCGCGGGCGTGAGGTGATCTTCTGGCAGTCACCCCGGACCGCCAAGCAGGCTCGCCCGAACGTCGCGCTGCCGACCCGGCGCGCTGCGGGGCAGGTCCTCGAGGTGGTCGTCGACACGGGCGAGAAGTACCCCTACGCGTTCACCCACCAGCAGGCCAGCACCGTCCGACGGCGCCTGCCCGCCGGGGACTACGCCGTCGACCTGAACGGCGCGGTTGTCGCGGCCGTCGAACGCAAGTCCCTGTCCGACCTCGCCTCCAGCCTGCTCTCGGGCCGGCTGACTACGCGATGGCCGAGCTCGCCGTCCTGCACAGGGCCGCATTGGTCGTGGAGGACCGCTACAGCATGGTCTTCAAGCTCGTCCACGCCCAGGGCGGCACGGTGGCCGAGGCGCTGGCCGAGGCGCAGGCGCGGTTCCCCGGCGTCACGGTGATGTTCGCGGAGACCAGGGCGCTGGCCGAGGAGTGGACCTACCGCTTTCTCGGCGCTGCCCTCGCCGAGCTGTCGGCGCACGCCGCGCCGGGAGGCTTCGACGAGGTCCGCACCCCCGCGAGCACGCCGGGACCGGCACCGCCGACGCCCGCCGAGATCCGGGCGTGGGCGGCCGGCGAGGGCCTCACCGTGTCCGGGCGCGGTCGCATCCCCGTCGCCCTGCGGCAGAGCTACGAGGAACGGCACACCCGTCCCGACGAGGTGTCTCGTGGCCACGGGGCCGTTCAGGGGGAGGTGCTCGACGCTTCCCAGCCCGGCCCCCAGCCCGGCCCTCCGTAGGGGTCGCGCACCAGCAGGTACGACAGCCAGCGCAGCGGGGCGATGCGGTACTCGGCGGCCCCGGCCGGCCCGAGCGCGTCCAGGACCCGCGTCCACGCCAGGGTCCGGCTGATGCCGCCCACGCGGCAAGCCGACTCCAGCTCGCCGACCCGCGACGCGGGCGGGCCGCCGAACGGCTCGAGGTAGGCGTCCCGGATCCGGGTGATCCGCGGGTCGTCCGCGCCGGTCCCCAGCATCTCGCGGACCATCCGGGTCAGGTTGAGCATGGTGGCGAACGGATGCGCCACGACGCTGTCGCCCCAGTCGAAGAAGCGGGCCCGCTCTGCCGAGTCGGTGACGAAGACGTTCCACGGGTGCAGGTCGTCGTGCTGCAACGTGGGCCGGACGTCGCTGGCAGAGAGGTGCTCCGCCGTCGCGGCGACCTGGGGCGCCCGCTCGCGCACCCGCCGGAGCATCCGGGCCTCCTCCGCGGTGGCCGCGTAGCGGGCGCCCGCGTCCAGGGCCTCGTCGAGCCGCTCGGGCAGCCGCTGCGGCGAGTGGTCCGGTATGCCGGTGGCGAGGAGCGCGTCGACGTGCCCGGTCAGCTCGAGCTGCAGCTGCGCGTACTGGCCCACGATGCCCGGCAGTGCATCGGTCACGCGCTCGGAGCCCTCGGTGGTGCCCAGGACCGCGCCCCCGTCACGCAGCAGCACCCAGCCGCGCCCCAGGTCGATCCCGAGCGGCTCGACCGTGCGCGTCGGCACGAGGCGGTGCAGCACGGCATACAGCGGGACCTCGAAGCGGGTGCCCGGACCGGTGGCCTTGAGCCAGACGCGGCCCTGCGTCGTCGGCATGACCAGAGCTGTGGCCCAGGCGCGCAGGTGGGGCTGCGTGACCCGGCCGGTGCGTCGGATCCCTTGTGCGCCAAGGGTTTCGTCGGCCCAAACGGTCGCCGCGCCGAGCCACGCCGGACTCGACCACACCGGTATGCCGTGTTGCGTCTGCACGAGCTCGACCTTCGCCCTGGCGACCGGGACGTCCGGGCTACCAGCGGGCCCACACCGCGGTGTCGGTCGGGACGAGCCCCTGAGGGTCGAGGTCCGCCGACGCGACGACGACGGAGGCGCCGTCGGGGAGCGCTACCGGTTCGTTGCCGAGGTTGGCGAGGACCAGGAGCCGGTTGCCGCCGGGGCGCTCGTTGACGAAGGCGACCACGTCGCGGGCCACGCCGCTGCGGTCCTCGAGCCAGCGCAGCGAGCCGTCGCCGAGGGTCTCGGCGCGCCGGAGCGCGAGCAGGGCGCGGTAGAGCTCCAGGGTGGAGCCGGGGACCCCGCTCTGGCGGTCCACGGCATACTCTCCGTAGATCGCGGGCTGGGGCAGCCAGCTGCGCTCGCTGGGCCCGAAGCCGAATGACGGCCGGTCGCTCTCCCACGGCATGGGGACGCGGCAGCCGTCGCGGCCGACCTCGACCCCCCCGCTGCGGGAGAAGGCGGGGTCCTGGCGGGAGCGGTCCGGGATGTCCGTCGCGTCCGGCAGGCCGAGCTCCTCGCCCTGGTAGAGGTAGGCCGCGCCGGGCAGCGCCAGCATCAGCGTCGTCGCAGCCCGGGCGCGCCGCAGCCCGAGCTCCCGGTCTGGCTGCCGGTCGTGCCTGCCGATCCCCCGTGGCCGGCGCGGTCCCTGGGGGAGCCCGAGCGCGGAGGCGTGCCGCACGACGTCGTGGTTGGACAGGACCCAGGTGCTCGGGGCGCCGACGGAGTCCGCTGCGGCCAGCGAGGACCCGACCACCCGGCGCAGGCTGTCTGCGCGCCATGGACACTCGAGGAAGTCGAAGTTGAACGCCTGGTGCATCTCGTCGCCGCGGACGTAGCGGGCTGCTCGCGTCGCCGGCTCGACCCACGCCTCGGCGCAGAGGATGCGCTCGGGTACGCCGTAGGAGTCCAGCACCGCGCGCCACCCCTGGTAGATCTCGTGCACCCCCTCTTGGTCCCACATCGGCGGGCGGGGGTTGTCGCCGGTCTCGTCGGCCCGCGCGTCGAGCGCGTCCGGCCCGTCGAGCACGGCGGGCGCGTCGAGCCCGTCGGGCGCCACGGCCCGCGCGTCGGGCGCCCCGGCCCGCCCGTCGGGCCTGTCGGGCTCGTCGACGTGGATCGCGCCCGACAAGCCGCCGAGGACCCTCTGCTCCCCGTCCCAGTCCGGCAGCCCCGCCTGCTTGACGAGGCCGTGGGCGACGTCGACCCGGAAGCCGTCCACGCCGCGGTCCAGCCAGAAGCGCAGGACCGACTCGAACTCAGCCCGCACCTCCGGGTTGGTCCAGTTGAAGTCGGGTTGCCTGGTGTCGAAGAGGTGGAGGTACCACTGGCCGGGCTCGCCGTCAGCCTCGCTGACCCGGGTCCAGCCGACTCCGCCGAACACCGAGTTCCAGTTGTTCGGCGGCTCGTCGCCGTTGCGCCCACGTCCGTCCCGGAAGAGGTAGCGGGCACGCTCCCTGCTACCGGGAGCGGCGGAGAGGGCGGCCTTGAACCAGGCGTGCTCGTCAGAGGAGTGGTTCGGCACGAGGTCGACGATGACCTTGAGCCCCAGGTCATGGGCGGTGGCGAGCATCCTGTCCGCGTCGGCCAGCGTCCCGAACCGGGGGTCGATGTCCCGGTAGTCGGCCACGTCGTATCCCGCGTCCACCTGCGGGGAGGTGCACAGCGGCGAGAACCACACCGCGTCGACGCCGAGGTCGCGCAGGTACTGCAGCCGGGCCGTGACCCCGGGCAGGTCGCCCATCCCGTCCCCGTTCCCGTCAGCCCACGACCGGGGATAGATCTGGTAGATCACGGCGTGCCGCCACCAGGCGGCGTCCGCCGCGCCGGCCGCGTGCACCACAGCCGACGCCGGTTCCCAGGCCGGGCGTCCTGCATGCCGGCCGGCGGGGGCGGCCGACGGGGTGGGGGTCGTCGACGGAGATGGGCTCGAGGTCACGGGGGAACTCTTCCCCATGCCCCGGCGCCGGGCCAAACGGCACCGGCACCCAGCTGCCACCGCTTCACCTGTCGGCGCGCGAGTCAGCCGGGGCCAGACCGTCCGCCGGGCCGCAGATGTGGGCGACCTTTCGACCGGATCCGTGTCCGGTTGTGTGCGGGGGCGCGGATGTGGGCGACCTTTCGACCGGATCCGCGCCGACCGATCAGTGGCCCCTGGGGACAGCCGCAGCGCGACCCCGTTGCTCTCGGTCAGGATGATGGGCGTGAACCGTTCCACAGTGACTACAGGCCGACCGTTCCGGCGGTCGCAGGCGCTCGCTTCGGGGATCAGGGACGGCGCGCTCAACGGACCGGACTTCCGTCGACTGTTCTACGACGTCTACA
>JBPCOG010000350.1:0-4265 GCA_051000455.1 Lapillicoccus sp.
GGGCCGTACTGCATGTCGTGGAAGACGAGCGACAGGACGATCGCGAGCAGCACGAGTCCGGAGGCCTTGGTGTTGAGCAGCCCGAAGTACGGGAAGGCGTAGAGCGCCGTGCAGACGATGCCGGTGCCGTACATCGTGCGCCGGCCGAACCGGTCCGACAGGTGCCCGAACAGCGGCACGGTGACGAGCCCGAGGGCGGCGGCGACGAGCGTGTAGTTGAGCAGCTCGCCCTGGGCGATCTTGAGCTGCTTGGTGCCGTAGGTGAGCACGAAGGTGATGAACAGGTAGAACGGAGCCTGCTCGGAGAGCCGGACGAAAGCGGAGGTGAGGATCTCGCGAGGGTGGTTCTTCCATACGTCGACGAACGGGCGCTTGACCACCGTCTTGTTCTCCTTGACCTGGGCGAACTCCGGGCTCTCCAGCACCCGCAGCCGGACGTAGAGGCCGACGAGGACGAGGACGAAGCTGACAAGGAAGGGCACCCGCCACCCCCAGCTGAGGAACGCCTCGGGCGTCGTCACGCCGGTCATCAGCTTCACCATCCCGGTTGACAGCAGCAGCCCCATCGGCACCCCGAGCTGGGGGAAGCTGGCCATCAGGCCCTTGCGGTGGCTGTCGCCCCACTCCATGGACATCAGCACCGATCCGCCCCACTCGCCGCCGACGCCGATGCCCTGCAGGATGCGCAGGAGGGTGAGGATGACCGGCGCCGCGATCCCGATGCTGGCCGCCCCGGGGAGCAGACCGATGAGGAACGTCGCGACCCCCATGAGGACGAGGGTGGTGACCAGGGTGGTCTTGCGGCCGACGCGGTCCCCGTAGTGGCCGAAGATCGCCGCCCCGATCGGGCGCGCCGCGAACCCGACGAACAGGGTGCTGAACGAGGCCAGGACGCCGGCGAAGTCGGAGCCGCCGGGGAAGAACAGCTTGGGGAAGACCAGAGCCGCCGCGGTCCCGTAGAGAAAGAAGTCGTACCACTCGATCGTCGTGCCGACGGTGCTGGCCAGCACCGCCCAGCGCCGGTTCGCGGCGAAGTCGCGGAGCTCCTCGGTCCCAGCTGTCATGGTGTCCTCCAAACTGGCTAAGCCACTTGGCCACTCGGCCAACACCCGGCATACTGACCCCGACGGGGCGCCCTGTCAACAGGGTCGACGGCAGGTGCCCGGGAGGAGATCGGGATGGGCGACGAGCTGCGCCCGGTGGCTCGCGCCAGGGTGTACGAGCAGGTCATCGAGCGCCTGCGGGCCCATGTCGACGCCGCCGGACTGAGGACCGGTGACCGGCTGCCCCCCGAACGCCAGCTGGCGGAGCGGCTCGGCGTGAGCCGGTCCTCCGTCGCGCAGGCGACCATGGTGCTCGAGGTCCAGGGCCTGGTCGAGGTGCGGCAGGGCGGTGGCGTCTACCTGCGCCGGGACACCCTCGACATCGAGCCGGTCGCCGACCTCGTCGCCCGCAAGCAGCGCCTGCCGGACATCCTCGACGCGCGGGACGCGCTGGAGACCAAGCTCGCAGAGCTCGCCGCTGCGCGGCACACCGAGGAGGACCGCGGCCGGATCGACTCGGCGATGGCGGAGATGCGCCGGCAGGTGGCCGCGGACGAGGCCCCGATGGAGGGGGACCGCCTCTTCCACGCCGCTGTCGCGACGGCGGCGCACAGCCAGCTGCTGTCCGCCTTCTACGAGGAGATCCAGGTGGAGATCGGCGAGAGCCGCGCCGAGTCGCTGCGCCAGCCGGGCCGGCCCCGGCAGTCCCTCGCCGACCACGAGCGGATCGCCGCCGCGATCCGGGCGCGCAACCCCCGGGCGGCGGCGGCGGCGATGCACCGGCACGTCGACCACGTCAGCCGGGTCCGGCTGCTCGCCTGGGACCGGGGCGGGAGCAGGTGAGGCCGGCGGCTGGCAGGCGGGCCCGGCGGCCAGGCGGAGGGGTGCCCGGCGGCCGGGCTCAGTCGGCGAGGAACCCGAGCAGGTCGGCCCGGGTGAGGACGCCGACCGGCTTGCCGTCCTCGACGAAGAGGACGGCGTCGGAGCCCTCGAGCTCCTTGCGCGCCGTCGACACGGGCTCCCCCGCACCGACGAGTGGCAGGCCGGGCTGCATGTGCCTCTCGACCGAGTCGGCGAGGTTCGCCTGGCCGGTGAACAGCAGCTCGAGCAGGGCCCGCTCGCTGACGGACCCGGCCACCTCCCCGGACATCACCGGTGGCTCCGCCTTGACGACCGGCATCTGGGAGACGGCATACTCCCGCAGGATCCCGATCGCGTCGCGGACCGTCTCGTTGGGATGGGTGTGCACGAGGGCCGGCAGCTCGCCGCTCTTGGAGCGCAGCACGTCCCCGACGGTCTTCTCCCCAGCCTGGCGGAGGAACCCGTAGGAGCCCATCCAGTCGTCGGAGAAGATCTTGGACATGTACCCGCGTCCCGAGTCCGGCAGCAGCACGACGACGACCGCGTCCCGCGGCAGGTCCCGGGCAACCCTCAGGGCCGCGACCACCGCCATCCCGCACGAGCCGCCGACCAGCAGCGCCTCCTCGCGGGCGAGGCGCCGGGTCATCTCGAACGAGTCGGCGTCCGAGACCGCGATGACCTCGTCGACGACCGACGGGTCGTAGGCGGCGGGCCAGAAGTCCTCGCCCACCCCCTCGACCAGGTAGGGCCGTCCGGTGCCACCGGAGTAGACCGAGCCCTCCGGGTCGGCGCCGATGATCCGGACCGTCCCGCCGGAGACCTTCTTGAGGTAGCGGCCGGTGCCGGTGATGGTGCCGCCGGTGCCGATGCCGGTGACGAAGTGGGTGACCCTGCCGTCCGTGTCGGCCCAGATCTCCGGACCGGTCGAGGCGAAGTGGCTGTTGGGGCCCTCCGGGTTCGCGTACTGGTTCGGCTTCCACGCCCCGTCGATCTCGCTCACCAGCCGGTCGGAGACGGAGTAGTAGGAGCCGGGGTGGTCCGGGGCGACCGCTGTCGGGCAGACGAGCACCTCGGCGCCGTAGGCCCGAAGCACGTTGAACTTGTCCTCCGAGACCTTGTCGGGGCAGACGAAGACGCACCGGTAGCCGCGGCGCTGGGCGACGAGGGCCAGGCCCACGCCGGTGTTGCCCGAGGTCGGCTCCACGATCGTGCCGCCGGGACGCAGCTCGCCGGACCGCTCCGCCGCGTCGACCATCCGCAGCGCGATGCGGTCCTTGACTGACCCCCCGGGGTTGAGGTACTCCACCTTGGCCAGCACCAGGGCCGAGACGTCGGCCCCCGCGACGACGGAGCTCAGCCGCACCAGGGGGGTGTTCCCGACGAGGTCGGCGATGTGCTCGGCATACTTCACGGGGCTCATCCTCTCACCCCCGGGGCGAGGAGTCCGGCTCCAGCAGGAGCAGCCGGTATGCCGTGCACCGGGCACGGTGCGTGCGGGTCCAGCCGTTACCGTAGGGGAGCAGCCGGAAGGGGACAGCGATGGGCAGGGCGCGTCGGGCGCGCAAGATCGCCCAGGCAGCCGCGTATGGCGGCGGGTACGGTGTCGCGGGCATCGGCGTCCTCGGGGCGCTCGGCTACGGCGTGATCAAGATGGAGGCCCGGCTCGCCCGCCTGCTCGTGGGGCCGCCCGTCGTTGCCGCCCCGGCGGCTGACGACGTCTACGGCGCCGGCGCGGGGCAGCCCATCGAGTTCCTCATGCTGGGCGACAGCTCGGCCGCCGGGCTGGGCGCTGAGAGCCCGCACCAGACGGTGGGGGCGATCCTCGCGAGCGGCGTCTCGGCGTTCAGCGGTCGCCCGGTCAGGCTCACCAACCTCGCCGTCGTCGGCGCGGAGTCGGGCGACCTCGAGGCACAGGTGGCCGCCGCGCCTGCCGGCGCGGGTCATCCGGACGTGGCGGTCATCCTCGTCGGCGCCAACGACGTCACGCACCGCATCGACAGGTCGATCGCCGTCGGACACCTCGAGGCGGCGGTGCGCTCCCTCCGGGGCGCCGGCGCCGAGTTCGTCGTCGGCACCTGCCCCGACCTCGGCACCATCGAGCCCGTCGCCCAGCCGCTGCGGCTGCTGGCGCGGCGCTGGAGCCGGGACCTCGCCGCCGCCCAGACCGTGGCCGTCGTGGAGGCCGGGGGCCGCACGGTCTCGCTGGGGGACCTGCTCGGCCCGGAGTTCGCCGCCCGTCCCCGCGAGATGTTCAGCCAGGACCGGTTCCACCCGTCGCCGGCCGGGTACGCGCGCGTCGCGGCGGCGATGCTCCCCAGCGTCTGCGCCGCCCTGCGCCTCTGGGGCGAGGAGCCGGACCCG
>JBPCOG010000108.1:0-6723 GCA_051000455.1 Lapillicoccus sp.
TGGCCTCCCACGCCTCGCGGTAGTTCGCGAAGTGCGAGCCGATGACCCGCTTGAGGTTCATCCAGAGGTAGCGGTTGTCGTACTCGTGCAGGAAGCCGGAGGTCGACGCGCAGGTGACGACCGTGCCCCCGCGCCTCGCGACGAAGGTGGAGGCGCCGAACGTCTCGCGACCGGGGTGCTCGAGGACGATGTCCGGGTCCCTGCCCCCGGTCAGCTCGCGGATCCTCGCCCCGAACCGCTTCCACTCGCCCGGGTCCTGGGTGCGCTCGTCCTTCCAGAAGCGGTAGCCCTCACCCGTCCCCTCCGACCGGTCGATGACGAGGTCTGCCCCCATCGCCGCGCAGATCCGCGCCTTGTCGGGCGAGGAGACGACGCAGACGGGGGTGGCGCCCCCCGCGAGCGCCATCTGCGTCGCGTAGGACCCGAGGCCGCCGGACGCGCCCCAGACCAGCACGACGTCGCCGAGCTTCATCCCCGCGCCGTTGCGCGAGACGAGCTGCCGGTATGCCGTGGAGTTGACCAGCCCCGGTGCGGCGGCCTCCTCCCAGGTGAGGTGGGCGGGCTTGGGCATCAGCTGGTTGGACTTGACGACGGCGAGCTCGGCGAGGCCGCCGAAGTTCGTCTCGAACCCCCAGATGCGCTGCTCCGGGTCGAGCATCGTGTCGTTGTGCCCGTCGGCGCTCTCGAGCTCGACGGAGAGGCAGTGCGCGACGACCTCGTTGCCCGGTCTCCAGAGCCGCACACCGGGCCCGGTGCGCAGGACGACGCCGGCGAGGTCCGACCCGACGACGTGGTAGGGCAGGTCGTGCCGCCGGGCGTCCGTCGAGGTCCGGCCGTAGCGCTCGAGAAAGCCGAAGGTCGACAGCGGCTCGAAGATCGAGGTCCACACGGTGTTGTAGTTGATGGCACTGGCCATCACGGCGACGAGCGCCTCCCCAGGCGCGAGGGGCGGCACCGGGACGTCGTCGACGTGCAGTGACCTTCGGGGGTCCTTGTCGCGGCTGGGCAGGCCGGCGAACATCTCGACCTCGTCCTTGTGGACCGTGGCGCCGCGGTAGGACCGGGGAAGGGGCAGCCCGGAGAAGGTCTCCTCGGAACGGTCACCGGAGAGGATGACGTCGCGGATGTCCTGCATCGTCGGGTGCTCCTCGCGCTCGCGGTCGGACGTATCGGCCATGCTGACAGACCGCGACCGGCGGGCGCACCGCAGCGTTCTCCGGCGGGTCAGGCCCGGCAGGCGCCGTGCCGTCAGGGGGCGGGGGCCGGCTCGACAATCTCGACGAGCACCCCGCCGGCGTCCTTGGGGTGGATGAAGTTGACCCGGCTGCCGGACGTGCCGCGCCGCGGTTCGGGGTAGAGCAGGCGCAGGCCGCGCTCCCGAAGCGTCGCGCACACGGCGTCGACGTCGGTGACCCGGTAGGCGAGCTGCTGGATGCCGGGGCCGGACCGGTCCAGGAACCTCGCGATCGCCGACTCGGCCGTGAGCGGGGCGAGCAGCTGGATCCGCGAGCCGGAGTTGCCCACGGCCAGCATCGCCTCGCGGACCCCCTGCTCCTCGTTGGTCTCCACGTGCACCAGCGTCATGCCGTAGGTGCGCTCGTAGAACGCGATGGCCTCCTCGAGGTCGGCCACGGCGACGCCCACGTGGTCGATGGCCGTGAACAGCTCACCCGTCATGGTCCGAGCGTAGGGGGCGACTAGAGTCGGTGCTGATCGCCACTGCCGCTGAGACTGCCTGGAGGCTGGACATGAGCACGAACACGTCGGTCATCGTCGCCGGCGCCCGCACCGGTACCGGCCGCCTCCTGGGCTCGCTCAAGGACTTCTCCGGAGCGGACCTCGGGGGCATCGCGATCCGGGGGGCACTGGACAAGGCGGGCGTCTCCCCGGAGCAGGTGGAGTACGTCATCATGGGCCAGGTGCTGCAGGCCGGCACCGGGCAGATCCCGGCGCGCCAGGCCGCGACGAAGGCGGGCATCCCCATGTCGGTCCCCGCGCTGACCATCAACAAGGTGTGCCTGTCCGGGATCAACGCCATCGCCCTGGCCGACCAGCTGATCCGCGCCGGGGAGCACGAGGTCGTCGTGGCGGGCGGGCAGGAGTCGATGTCCAACGCCCCGCACCTGCTGGAGAAGTCCCGTCAGGGCTTCAAGTACGGCGACGTCGCGATGAGGGACCATATGGCCGTCGACGGACTCTGGGACGCGTTCACCGACCAGGCCATGGGTCTGCTCACGGAGCGGGCCAACACCAGGGACGCAGGCCCGGTCTTCTCCCGCGAGGAGCAGGACGCGTTCTCCGCGCGCAGCCACGAGCTGGCGGCGAAGGCGTGGAAGGACGGGCTCTTCGACGGGGAGGTCGTGTCCGTGTCGGTCCCGCAGCGCAAGGGTGACCCGGTCGAGTTCCGTGCCGACGAAGGCATCCGGGCCGACACGACGACCGAGTCGCTGTCCCGGCTGCGCCCCGCGTTCTCCACGGACGGGACGATCACGGCCGGCAGTGCCTCCCAGATCTCGGACGGAGCGTGCGCGGTCGTCGTCATGAGCAGGGCGCGGGCCGAGTCGCTGGGGCTGGCGTGGCTGGCCGAGATCGGGTCCCACGGTGTCGTCGCGGGACCGGACTCGACGTTGCAGGCCCAGCCGGCCAACGCCATCGTCAAGGCCTGCGCGAGGGAGGGCATCACGCCTGCGGACCTCGATCTCGTCGAGATCAACGAGGCGTTCGCCGCGGTCGGCCTCGCGTCCACCAGGGCGCTCGGCATCGACGCCGACCGGGTGAACGTCAACGGCGGGGCGATCGCCGTCGGCCACCCGATCGGCATGTCGGGCGCCCGGATCGTCCTGCACCTCGCGCTCGAGCTGCGGCGCCGCGGCGGTGGCCTCGGAGCAGCCGCCCTCTGCGGCGGCGGAGGCCAGGGCGACGCCCTCATCCTCCGCGTCCCGGCCCCCTGAGCGGTGCGACCCACCGGCGCGCCCCTCGAGCGGGAGACGGTCAGCCGTGGGCCCGCGCGCCGTTGACGTCCCGGCCCTGGTGGGGGCTGCCCGGGCCGGTTCGCCCCGTGCGGTGGCCCGGCTCGTCTCGCTCGTCGAGGACGCGCACCCGGCCCTGCGCGAGGTGATGGCGGCCCTCGCGCCGCACACCGGCGCTGCCCACATCATCGGGCTGACCGGGTCGCCGGGGGTGGGCAAGTCGACCTCGACGAACGCCCTGGTCGGTGCCTTCCGGGCCCGTGGCCAGCGGATCGGCGTCCTCGCCGTCGACCCGTCCTCTCCCTTCTCCGGTGGCGCACTGCTCGGGGACCGGGTGCGCATGCAGGACCACGTGCTCGACCCCGGCGTCTACATCCGCTCGATGGCCAGCCGGGGCCACCTCGGCGGCCTGTCCTGGACGACCCCCCAGGCCCTGCGCGTCCTCGACGCGGCCGGCTGCGACGTCGTCCTCGTCGAGACGGTGGGGGTCGGCCAGTCCGAGGTCGAGGTCGCCGGGCTCGCCGACACGACGATCGTCCTGCTCGCACCGGGGATGGGGGACGGGATCCAGGCGGCCAAGGCCGGAATCCTCGAGGTCGGTGACATCTTCGTCGTCAACAAGGCCGACCGGGACGGTGCCGACGCGACGGTGCGCGACCTGCGGCACATGATCAGCCTCGGCGACCGCACCGAGCCGGGCCGGTGGCGCCCGCCGGTCGTCAAGACCGTCGCCCACACGGGGAGCGGGCTCGCCGAGCTGGTGGCGGCCATCGACAAGCACGTCGAGTGGTCGGTGCGCACCGGTGCGCTGCGCCGGCGCCGGGTGCGCCGCGCCGGCGACGAGATCGAGTCGATCGCCGTCGCCGCGCTGCGGGAGCGGATGGGCGACGTGCGCGCGGGGGAGGGGGTCGAGCAGCTCGCCGCGGACGTCGTCGACGGCACGACCGACCCGTATGCCGCCGCCGACCAGCTCGTCGCTGCCCTCACCTGAGCCCGGTCACCAGGGCTCGGCCCCGGTGGACCCGCGCCGACGGGCACCACTTACGATGGTTCGCGGTCCCCGCCGGCGTCGTCCGGGTCCCTGCACCCCCGGCGTGCGCCCATCCGGGGCGGCCGGCAGCTCGAGACGATCCCGAACGAAAGCGACCCATGGAGACCTGGCCCGGCCACGCGTACCCCCTCGGCGCGACCTACGACGGCATCGGCGTCAACTTCGCGGTCTTCTCGGAGGTCGCCGAGAAGGTGGAGCTCTGCCTCGTCGGTGAGGATGGGTGCGAGGTCCGGGTCCCGCTGCCCGAGGTGGACGGCTTCGTCTGGCACGGCTACATCCCCGGGCTCCAGCCCGGCCAGCGCTACGGCTTCCGCGTCCACGGCCCGTACGACCCGGCGAGGGGACAGCGCTGCAACCCGGCGAAGCTGCTGCTCGACCCCTACGCCAAGGCGGTCGACGGCCAGATGGACGGCGACCCGTCGCTGTTCTCCCACGACTTCGCCGAGCGCAAGCCCGGGCTGTCCAGCCAGCCCAACACCCTGGACAGCCTCGGCCACACCCTCCTGTCGGTCGTCGTCAACCCGTTCTTCGACTGGGGGCAGGACCGCTCACCGCGGCACGAGTACCACGAGAGCGTCATCTACGAAGCACACGTCAAAGGGCTGACGATGCAGCACCCGGACGTCCCCGAGGAGATCCGGGGGACGTATGCCGGGATCGCCCACCCCGCGACGATCGCCCACCTCACCGACCTCGGGGTGACGGCGATCGAGCTGATGCCGGTGCACCAGTTCGTCCAGGACTTCCACCTGCTCGACAACCGGCTGTCGAACTACTGGGGCTACAACACCATCGGCTTCATGGCCCCGCACAACGGTTACGCAGCGTACGGCACCCGGGGCCAGCAGGTCACCGAGTTCAAGGGCATGGTCAAGGCGCTGCACGAGGCCGGCATCGAGGTCATCCTCGACGTCGTCTACAACCACACCGCCGAGGGCAACCACCTCGGCCCGACGCTGGCCTTCCGCGGGATCGACAACCAGGCCTACTACCGGCTCGTGGAGGACGACCGGGCCCACTACTACGACACGACGGGCACCGGCAACTCCCTGCTCATGCGCAACCCGCACGTGCTGCAGCTGATCATGGACTCGCTGCGCTACTGGGTGCTGGAGATGCACGTCGACGGGTTCCGGTTCGACCTGGCGGCGACGCTGGCCCGTCAGTTCCACGAGGTGGACCGGCTCTCGGCGTTCTTCGACCTCGTCCAGCAGGACCCGGTGGTCAGCCAGGTCAAGCTCATCGCCGAGCCCTGGGACGTCGGCGACGGCGGCTACCAGGTGGGCAACTTCCCCCCGCTGTGGACCGAGTGGAACGGCAAGTTCCGGGACACGGTCCGGGACTTCTGGCGCGGCGAGTACGCCACCCTCGGCGAGTTCGCGTCCCGGCTGACCGGGTCCTCGGACCTCTACGAGCACTCCGGGCGCAAGCCCATCGCCTCGGTCAACTTCGTCGTGGCGCACGACGGGTTCACGCTCCGGGACCTGGTCTCCTACAACGACAAGCACAACCACGCCAACGGCGAGGACGGCCACGACGGCGAGAGCCACAACCGGTCCTGGAACTGCGGGTCGGAGGGTCCCACCAACGACGTGGAGACCAACGCCCTGCGCGGGCGCCAGCAGCGGAACTTCCTCACCACGCTCCTGCTCTCCCAGGGGGTGCCGATGATCGCCCATGGCGACGAGATGGGCCGCACCCAGGACGGCAACAACAACGCGTACTGCCAGGACAACGACATCTCCTGGGTCGACTGGGACCTCGACGCAGAGCAGCAGGGCCTGCTCGCCTTCACCCGGCAGCTCGTCCGGCTGCGGCACGACCACCCCGCCTTCCGGCGGCGGCGGTTCTTCGCGGGCAGCGCCGCGCACGGCGGGGAGAGCGAGCTCGGCGACATCGCCTGGTTCACCCCCGCCGGCGAGCACATGGACGACAAGAGCTGGGAGAACGACGCGGTCCGCACGCTCATGGTGTTCCTCAACGGCAACGCCATCCCCGAGTCCGACCGACGCGGGAACCGCATCACCGACGACTCCTTCCTCGTGATCTTCAACGGGGACCAGGAGCCGATCGGGTTCACCCTGCCGGAGGAGTCCTACGGCGAGGAGTGGTTCATCGAGGTCGACACGGCGGCGCCCGAGCCGGCGGCGCTGGCCCAGGTCAGCTCCATGAGCGACCCGGCCATGGCAGCGGCGGCGGCGGCGGCCGCGGCCACCGTCATCGAACCGGGAACGCTGATCGAGGTCCAGGCACGCAGCATCGTCGTGCTTCGCTGCCCCCAGGGCCTCTCGGCGTGACGGACGACCTGGTGCAGGCCCCCACGGCCACCTACCGACTCCAGGTCAACGGTGAGTTCGGCTTCGTCGAGGCGGCCGGACAGGTCGACTACCTCGAGGCGCTCGGTGTCGGCCACGTGTACCTGTCGCCGGTGCTCGAGCCCACCCCGGGATCGGCCCACGGGTACGACGTCGTCGACCACTCGCGCCTCAACACCGAGGCAGGTGGCCGCGAGGCGTTCGACGCCCTCGTCGCGGCGCTGCACGCGGCCGGCATGGGCGCCGTTGCGGACGTCGTGACCAACCACATGGCGGTGCCGGCACCGGCATACCTCAACGCCCCGCTGTGGTCGGTGCTGCGCGAGGGCACCGACTCCCCGTACGCCCGCTGGTTCGACGTCGACTGGGCCGCCGGTGACGGACGCCT
>JBPCOG010000179.1:0-1654 GCA_051000455.1 Lapillicoccus sp.
GCCGATGCTCGGCACCCACTTCTGGCCGGCGTGCCACGCCTGGTACTCGCGGGCCGCAGCCGCGGTCAGCCAGCCGCACCCGCGTCCCATGACCTCGTGCAGGACGAGCATCCGCGGGTTGGAGGTGTGCTCGGCCAGGATGTTCTGGGCGAACCTCGACGCCTGCTCGGCGGCTGTCACCGCGCCGAGCGACTGCCGGATGGGGATGATGTCGTTGTCGATCGTTTTGGGCAGCCCGACGACGAGGAGCTCGTGCCCGCGGTCTTCGAGGAAGGCCGCCAGGTCGGCTGCTGTCGTGTTGGTGTCGTCCCCCCCGATCGTGTGCAGGACGTCCACCCCGTCGGCGCGCAGGCGTTCGGCCGCAACCTCGAGGGGGTTGTCGCCGGGCGCGATCAGCCCCCGCCTGGTCAGGTCGGCGGTGTTGGTCAGCTTGACCCGGCTGCTGCCGATGGGGCTGCCGCCCGCCGCCGCGAGGAGGTGGGCCTGGGCCCGGGCGGTATCGTCGACGACGATGCTCGAGCCGGTCAGCAGGCCGTGGTAGCCGTGCTGGTAGGCGATGATCTCCACGTCCGGGAGCAGCTGGGTGTAGCGCTCGATGAGAGCGCCCACGGCGGCGGACAGGCAGGGCGCGAGGCCCCCGCCGGTGAGCAGCGCGACTCGGCGGATCGTCATGGGCGCAGCCTATGGCCGCTGGTCCCCCGACCGGGTCCGGGCGTCGTCCTGTGGTCCACCGGGAGGTCGGTCACCGCCCGGCAGCGGCGAAGGTGAGCTGGTACAGGGCGGTGTCGATGTAGCGGCCGAACTTGTGGCCGACCTCCTGCAGCGTCCCGACGTGGGCGAAGCCGAACGAGGTGTGCAGCGCCACACTGGCCGGGTTCGGCAGGGCGACCACGGCGACGGCCGTGTGGACGCCGCTGGTCGCCATCAGCGGCAGCAGCACGGCATACAGGGCCCGCGCGACCCCCCTTCCCCGGCTGGCGGGGTGCAGGTAGACCGAGACCTCCCGGGAGCCGTCGTAGGCCGGCCGGGGACGGTAGGCGTGCGAGGACGCGTAGCCGAGGACCTGCCCGTCCTCGACGGCGACGAGGAGGTGGTCGCCGTGGTGGTCGGTGCCCAGCGACCCCTCGAAGCGCTCGCGGGTCACCGGCTGGGTGTCGAAGGTCGAGATGCCGCCCTCGACCTCGGCGTTGTAGATGTCGACGAGCGTGAGCATGTCCGCCTCGACGGCGGCCCGGACGGTCGGCATCGACGGGGGTCAGCCGGGCGGGCGCACGTCCTGCTGCGCAGGGACGTCGTCCTGGCGCAGCAGGCCGACTGGGCAGGTCAAGCCGTTCGGCCCGTGGTTGCAGTACCCGCCGGGGTTCTTGTGCAGGTAGCCCTGGTGGTAGTCCTCGGCGAGGTAGAACGGGCCGGCGTCCTCGGCCGAGCGGATCTCGGTGGTGATCTCGCCACGGCCGTGGTCGGTGAGGACCTTCTGGAAGGCCTCGCGGGTGGCCGCGGCGGCGCGCTCCTGGTCGGCGGTCGTCCAGTAGATGGCCGAGCGGTATGCCGTGCCGACGTCGTTGCCCTGCCGGTTGGCGTGGGTGGGGTCGTGGTTCTCCCAGAACGCCTTGAGCATCAGCTCGGCGTCGGTCCGGGTGGGGTCGTAGACGAC
>JBPCOG010000161.1:0-4719 GCA_051000455.1 Lapillicoccus sp.
ATGATCCCGTCGAGGGCGGGCCGGTCGACGGGGGCGGGCCGGGCGTCGAGCCGGAACAGCCCGGCCCCGGGGCCGATCCCCTGCGCCCGGCGTCGGAGCGCGCGCAGAAGCCCGTGCCGGTCCAGGCGTGACATGAGCTGGATCCCTGCCGTCGAGCAGCTGCGACGAGAGCGCCGTCCCGGCATCCTCGTCACCCTCGTCACGGTGCGCGGGCACGCGCCGCGGGAGGCGGGAGCCAAGATGGTCGTCGCCACCCACGCGAGCTGGGGCAGCATCGGCGGGGGGAACCTCGAGGCGACCGCCCTCGCGCGCGCACGCGAGATGCTGGCCCAGCGGGTCGGCATACCCGAGCTGGTGACGATGTCGCTCAACGAGAGGGAGCCCGCGGAGCACGGGGTCCAGTGCTGCGGCGGCGAGGTCACGGTGCTCCTCGAGCCGTTGGCGGTGGTCCCGTCCGTGGCGATCTTCGGGGTGGGCCACGTCGGCCTCGAGCTGGCCCGGATCCTCTCGCGCCACGCCATCGAGCTGCACCTCGTCGACTCCCGGGCCCAGCACGTGTCCCCGGAGCACCTCGGCGCCGTCAGCGGCGGCAGCGCCCGGGTGCATGCGCACCACGCACCGGTGCCCGAGCTCATCCTCGGACAGGTGCCGCCCGGCACCCACGTGGTCATCATGACCCACGACCACGCCGAGGACGCCGCACTCTGCGACGTCGCCCTGCGGTGCTCGCACCTCGGCTCCATCGGGCTCATCGGCTCCTCGGCGAAGTGGAGCCGCTTCCGCAGGCGGCTCGAGATGGAGGGCCACACCGCGTTCGACCTGGCCCGGATCACGACACCGGTCGGGCTCCCGGGGATCACCGGCAAGGATCCCGCGACAATCGCCCTCAGCGTTGCGGCCGACCTCGTCCGGACCATCGAGCGCGACCGGGTCGGTCAGCCGGCCAGCCGATGACGATCTACCGGGCAACCGTCCTCGACACCCCCGAGAACCCTTTCACGGGAGGGGTTCTGCGCGCTGAGGAGGACGCCGGCATCCTCGTCGAGCGGGGCGTCATCCGGGACCGCGGCGGCTTCGCCGACCTGCGGGCGCAGCACCCGGACGAGGACGTCATCGACGTGCGGGGCGGGGTCCTGCTCCCCGGGCTCGTCGACACCCACGTCCACTACCCGCAGGTGCGCACAATCGGCGCGCTCGGGATGCCGCTGCTCGACTGGCTCGCGCACAGCGCCCTCCCCGAGGAGGCCCGGCTCGCCGACCGGACCTACGCCGAGGAGCTCGCCAAGGAGTTCGTCGGCGGGCTCGTGGCAGCGGGCACGACGACCGCGCTGGTGTTCGGCGCCCACTTCCCGGCAGCGGTCGACGCCCTGTTCACCGAGGCCACCCGCGTCGGTCTGCGCATCACCTCGGGTCTGGTCGTCAGCGACCGGGTCCTGCGTCCCGAGCTGCTGACGACACCGGCCCGCGCCTACGACGAGGGCCGGGCCCTGGCCGACCGCTGGCACGGCGTCGGCAGGACACGGTATGCCGTGACGCCGCGGTTCTCGCTGTCCTCCAGCGACGCCCTGCTCGAGTCCTGCGCGGCACTCGCGAAGGACGTCGAGGGCGCCTGGTTCACGTCGCACCTCAACGAGAACCTCGTCGAGATCGCCCAGGTCGCAGCGCAGTTCGGTGCGTCCGTCGACTACCTCGACACCTACGACCGGCACGGGCTCGTGGGCAGCCGCAGCGTGTTCGCGCACAACGTGCACGTCACCCCCCGGGAGCTGGCTCTGCTGGCCGCACAGGAGTCCGGCGTGGCGCACTGCCCGACGAGCAACTGCGCACTCGGAAGCGGGCTCTTCGCCCTGCGCGGCCACGTGGAGCACGGCGTGCGAGTGGCGCTCGGGTCCGACGTCGGCGCCGGCACCGGGCTCTCGCTGCTCAAGGAGGGACTACAGGCCTACTTCGTCCAGCAGCTGCTCGGACCCGCCGGGTGGCCGCTCAGCTCGGCTCACCTGCTCCACCTCGCGACCCGTGCCGGCGCCGAGGTCCTGGGCATGGCCGGCGAGACGGGTGAGCTGTCTCCTGGGGCATCCTTCGACGCCGTGTGGGTCCGACCCGCCGCCGGTACGACGTTCGACACGGTCCTGCGGCACGCGGACAGTCCGGAGGACGCCCTCGCCAAGGTGTTCGCCCTCGGCACCGTCTCCGACACGGCCGGGGTCTGGGTCAGCGGGACGCGCATCCTGGGGGGTGAGGGACGCCGGTCCGCGACCGCGACGACCGGGCGACCCTCCGTTCCCGGCTGACGGTCTACGGGCAGGCGTGCCACGCCGGGTACCCGCTAGGACCCGACCGTCGGACTGCGGGGGCGGCCCTGGCCCGGCGCCGCTGTGGCAATACGCTGCCCGCATGGTGGATGGACCCCTGACCCTGATGGCGGTGCACGCGCATCCTGACGATGAAGCCGCGGGGACAGGAGGCATCCTGGCCCGCTATGCCGCGGAGGGGATCCGCACCGTGCTCGTCACCTGCACGGACGGCGCTTGCGGTGACGGTCCGGGCGGGGTGAAGCCCGGCGAGCAGGGCCATGACCCCGCGGCGGTCGTGGCTGTCCGCCAGGCCGAGCTGGAGGCCAGCTGCGCGGTCCTGAACGTCACGCACCTGGAACTGCTCGGGTACGCCGACTCCGGGATGCAGGGCTGGCCGGCGAACGACGCACCCGGGTCGTTCTGGAGGACGCCGGTTGCTGAGGCAGCAGACCGGCTGGCTGAGCTGATGCAGCGGTATCGGCCTGACGTGGTGGTCACCTATGACGCGAACGGGTTCTACGGTCACCCGGACCACATCCAAGCCCACCGCGTCACGATGGCCGCCGCCGCGGCGACGGGCATCCCAGCCAAGCTGTACTGGACCACCGCGCCACGCTCGAAGATGGCGGAGCTCGCCGCGAGGATGCGCGAGGTCGGTGCGGACCTCCCGGGCCCGGAACAGGCCGACGCCGCGCAGGCGGACACCCCGGGCGCTCTCATCGGCCTGCCGGACGACGAGATCTCGACCTGGGTCGAGGTCAGCGCCTTCGGCGGCCAGCAGTTCGCGGCGCTGGCCGCCCACGCCAGCCAGAGCGACAACATCTTCTTCCTGAAGATGGGCCTGGACACCTTTACCGAGCTCATGGGCACGGAGACCTTCGTCCGGGCCTCGGACCGCACCGGCGCCGCGCTGCCCGAGGACGACCTCTTCGCCGGCCTGCGCCGGGTGCCCGAGGGGTGACACCGGGGCCGGGTGGCGCGAGTGCAGCCATCGGCCCGGCCGGTCGCAGGCCTCAAGGGCGACCAGGTCCGGGACCCGGCCTCGCGGTCACCGCTCCATCCGGCGTGCGCTACGGGGTGAAGACGTGCACCTTGCTCATCGGGTCGAACCAGGCGGTCGAGGCGCCCCCCGGAGAGAGGATCTTCTCCTGCCCGTTCTCGGTGATGACCACGCCATACGTCCCGTGCTTGTTGTCCGCCCCCGCTGCGTCCAGAGGCGTCTTCTTCTTGGTGGTCTCCAGTCGGGACCACGACCGGGTGTCGAGGTTGAAGAACTGCGAGGACGTCACGGTGCCGGTGATATTGGAGGCGATGAACTCACCGCCGAAGGAGTAGACGCGTCGGCCGATACGGCCGAGCACGTTCGCGCCGGCGTCGAAGGGGGCGTCCTGCTCCTTTCGCCATCCGCCGCTGTGGTCGACTGCCAGCGACTCCACGCCGCGAAGGTGGGTGCTGACTTCATTGCGGCCCTGGAAGACCCAGATCCGCCGGTCGGCGTAGACCGCGTTGAAGTGCTCGCGGCTCTCCCGGGGCCCTGCGCCAGGTCAGTGGGAACCTGGTCGTGTCCAGGTAGCACACCGACGCGGTGGTGCTGATGGACCGGTTGATCGGGTCCGGGCTGTTCGGCGTCGGCACGACCCCGCCGATCAGGTAGATCCGACTGCCGACGCTGACGGCGGCACCTGCCGATCGGGGCTCGGGTAGGTCGAGGCAGCCCGCACCTGTTGCGCACGGGCTGCCGTCGGAAGCCTTGACCTGCGTCCAGTGGCCGGACGGGTCGCTCGCGCTGTTGGGAGTGAAGACGTACACGTGGGACGTCGGCGAGAACGGACCAGCGTGGCCCCCGAACGCCCAGATCCTGCCACGGTGGGCGACGGCGTTGATGTGGTGCATCGAGCTCGCCGGGAAGGACGAGGAGTTCGGCAGGCTCACCCACGCGCCCGGGACCGCCACGCCACTGACGGCCTTCCCGAGCGGTGTGTAGACCAGGATCTCCCCGGTACCAGAGAACTGGGACGGCTCGGGGGTGTCCTCGGTCGGCGCCGGCGGGGGCTGGATCGGCACGAATCCGCCGATCAGGTAGACGAACCCGTTGAGGACTGCGGCTGCGTGTTCCTGACGGGCTTGGTACCGGCCGGCCCTGTCGCGCAGGTTCGTCCCGCGTGACCACGTGCCAGCTCGGACCAGCGGGTACGCCGAAATCGGTCGCTCGACCCCCGGATGGGAGACCGTGGCCTCCGCGGCGGAGGCGGTTCGTGGGGTGACAGCCAGGGCCGCCAGGCTTGCTGAGCCCACCAGCAGCCCACGCCGTCCGAAGCTGCCCGTCAACGCTGCGCCCATTGAGACACTCCTTGCCGTCATCGTCCAGAAGGGGCTACAACGGACCGCGCGAACGAGTCGCCGACCGTCGAGTGGACCCGCAGCG
>JBPCOG010000368.1:0-5031 GCA_051000455.1 Lapillicoccus sp.
CCGTCCCCGCGAGATGTTCAGCCAGGACCGGTTCCACCCGTCGCCGGCCGGGTACGCGCGCGTCGCGGCGGCGATGCTCCCCAGCGTCTGCGCCGCCCTGCGCCTCTGGGGCGAGGAGCCGGACCCGGCCCCGGACCGGGCGCGGGGCGAGACCGTCGGGCCGGTCTCCCTCGCCGCCACCAGGGCCGTGCGGGCGCCCGGCACCGAGGTCAGCGCCACCCGGATCGCGGGCCAGGCACGGGGCCGGTTCGGGCGCTGGGCGGTCGTGCTGCGTCGAGTCCGTCGACCCGTGCCGCCGGTCCAGGACGCGGCCCCCGACGCCGGGCAGGCGGATCGGGAACCGGCGCCGGTCGACGGCGGCTGACCCACCGGCATACCATCGGGACTAAGCGCCCGCTCACCGCCGTCACCGCGCAGGAGGCCTCCGTGTCAGATGCCGTCATCGTCGCCACCGCTCGAACGCCGATCGGCCGGGCCTTCAAGGGATCCCTCAAGGACGTGCGGCCCGACGACCTCTCGGTCGGGGTCGTCAGGGCGGTGCTCGGGAAGGTCCCCGAGCTCGACCCGGCCCTCGTCGAGGACCTCTACTGGGGCTGCGCCGAGCCGTCGGGCAAGCAGGGCTCCAACCTGGCGCGGGTCATCGCGGTGCTCGTCGGCCTCGACCACCTGCCCGGCGCGACGGTCAACCGGTTCTGCGCCTCCAGCGTGCAGACCATCCGGATGGCCTGCCACGCCATCCGGGCCGGTGAGGGTGACGTGTTCGTCTCCGGTGGCGTCGAGAGCGTGTCGCAGTACGCGAGGTTTGCGGGTGCGGGTCGCTTCGCCGACGACGACCAGAACCCCTTGTTCGGACCCGGCGTCGCCCGGATGCAGGCGATGGCCGTCAGCAACGAGGTGTGGACGGACCCGCGCGAGCAGGGCCTGCTGCCCGACGTCTACGTCGCGATGGGCCAGACCGCGGAGAACGTCGCCACCTCCCGGGGCGTGTCCCGCGAGCGCCAGGACGAGTGGGGGGTGAGCAGCCAGAACCGGGCGGAGAAGGCCATCGCCAACGGCTTCTTCGACCGCGAGATCTGCCCGGTCACCCGGGAGGACGGCACGGTGGTCAGCCGGGACGACGGTCCGCGCGCGGGGGTGACCATCGAGGCGCTGCAGGGCCTGAAACCCGTCTTCCGCGAGCAGGGGACGGTGACGGCCGGCAACTGCTGTCCCCTCAACGACGGCGCGGCGGCCGTCGTCGTCATGAGCGACACCCGGGCCCACGAGCTCGGGATCGTCCCGCTCGCTCGGGTCGTGGCCACCGGGGTCTCCGCGCTGTCTCCGGAGGTCATGGGCCTCGGCCCGGTGGAGGCGTCCCGCCAGGCCCTCGGACGCGCCGGGATGTCGATCGCCGACATGGACCTCTACGAGATCAACGAGGCGTTCGCCGCGCAGGTGCTGCCGTCCGCGGACGACCTCGGGATGGACTTCGACAAGCTCAACGTCCATGGCGGTGCGATCGCGCTGGGGCACCCCTTCGGTTCGACCGGCGCCCGGATCACGACCACCCTGCTCAACGGGCTGCGGGAGCGGGACGGGCAGTTCGGTCTCGAGACGATGTGTGTCGGGGGGGGCCAGGGCATGGCCGTCATCTACGAACGCCTCAGCTGACACGCGGTTCCGGGGGCGCGTCCTTCCGTGGCGGCTGGTCGGCGCGCCGGCCGGCTCAGCCCTGCCCGCCCGGCCCGTCGCCGTCCGGGTCAGGGCGTCGGCGCCTCCCTCGACAGGGTCCTGCGCAGACCAGCCAGGTCGGCGGCCACTCCCGGGGCCAGCCCGGCGACGCAGGCGTCGTGCACCATCACGGCGAGCTGGTCCATCAGCACCGCAGGACCGAGGTCGGGCACCCGGGCCCGCGGCTCGCCGGCCGCCACGGCCACCCGGTCGGCCAGGCGCTGGACCAGCCCGCGCACGTCGTCGGCGCTGCGCAGCGCGTCGTCGAGGGGCAGCTGCTTCCACCGCTCGGCCACGCGCCGCAGCTCGGTCGCGACCGGGTGTGGCTCGCTCGCGACCGGGCGTGGCACCGAGGGCCCCGCCCGGGACACCTCAGTCGCGGGTCCGTGCGAGCAGGCGGAGGATCTCGACGTAGAGCCAGACGAGCGAGACGATGAGGCCGTGCGCGAGCAGCCACGAGTACTTCTCGGGGGCGCCGAGACGGACCGCCTGGCCGATCGAGTCGAAGTCGATGGCGAGGGAGTAGGCCGCCAGCCCCACACCGAGCACCGAGATGCCGATCCCGAGAAGGCCGCTGCCGCCGAAGCCCCACCCGCTGGTCCAGCCCGCGAACAGGGCCAGCACGTTGACGAGGCTGAACAGGAGGTAGCCCATCGCCGCCATCGCGAAGATGCGCCGGGACCTGCTGGTGACCTTGATGAGCCCGACCTTGTAGCCGACGAACATCCCCGCGAACGTGCACAGCGTGGCGATGACCGCGGTCGCGACGATGCCGGGGTAGACCCGCTCCATGACCTGGCTGAACGCGCCGACGAAGGCGCCCTCGAGCACCGCGTAGCCGACGATGAGCGGGACGCTCACGCTCTTGCGGAAGGCGATGACGAGGCCGAGCACGAGGCCCCCGAACATGCCGGCGAGCCAGATCGGCAACGTCAGCCCGGGGCTGTTTCGGGTGGTGACCCAGGCGACACCGGCGGTGAGCAGGACGAGCGCGAACAGGCCCAGGGTCTTCATGACGACGTCGTCGAAGGTCACCCGGCCGGTCTGCACGGGTCCGGCGCTCTGGCGCTGGTACATGTCCTGCAGCTGGTCAGCGGTCATCGAGTCCTGCGGGGCGGCACCCCTGCCCGTCTGCAGCATACCGCCGGAGGACTGTCGCTGGCCGAAACCGGCATACCGCTCCTGCTCCAGCTTCTTGTTGATCTGTCCGAACACCGGGTTGTTGCCGGCCATCGCGATTCCTCCAGGCTCGTGACGCCCCCGCGGGCACCTCTTACCCGATTAGGCGCTCAGGAGGGCGGTTTTGTTCCCGGCCGCGCCACCGGGTCGGTGCCCCCGACGAGATTCGAACTCGCACTCGGGCGATTTTAAGTCGCCTGCCTCTGCCGGTTGGGCTACGGGGACCTTCCCAGCGTATGACCCGGGTATGCCGTCGCCCGTGCCCAGCCGTGCCGGGTCCCGGCCGTCACCGGTAGGTGCGGCGGCGGTGCACGGCGTGCGGCCCGGCGACCCGGTCGAGGAAGAGCAGGCCGTTGGTGTGGTCCACCTCGTGCTGCACGGCGACCGCCTCGAAGGCGTCCGTCTCCAGGCTGACCACCTCGCCGGTGCCCGGCAGCTGTCCCCGGACGACCAGGCGGCGGGCGCGGGCAACGTCCCCGGTGAGGTCCGGGACCGACATGCACCCCTCCCGCCCGCGTTCCCTGCGGGAGGCGGAGACCAACTCGGCGTTGCACAGGACGAACAGGCCGTGGCAGGTGCGCTTCCGGGGGTGGTGGCTCACGTCCACGCTGAACACCCGCAGGGCCACGCCGACCTGGTGGGCGGCCAGCCCGACGCACCCGGGCGAGACCGCCGCGGTGGCGATGAGGTCCGCAGCGAGCTGGACGACGGCCGGGTCACCAGGGTCGACGTCGAGCCCGACGGTGTCGAGCACCGGGGCCGGCGCCCGGACCACGGCGAGGACCCGGCCGGGCGGGAGCGCCGGCATGAGCACGGCGCTGATGGCACTCACAGCAGGTCGTCGTCCACAGGGCTGAGGTGGACCTCGACGCCGAGGCGGGCGGCAGTGCGCTGCAGGTCCGCCTCGAGCACCCCGGGGTCCGCGCCCGGTGGGAGGACCACCTCGGCCACCAGCACATAGAGGTCCTCGGCGAGCCGGGTGCCCAGGTCGACGATGTTCGCCTCGCGGTCGCAGACGGCGCGGGTGATGGCCGCGACGATCCCGGGGCGGTCCGCCCCGTGGACCCGCAGCACGTAGGCCGAGCCGCCCTGGTCGGCGCGGGCCTGCTCGGGCAGGACCCGCGCGCTGACGACGAGCTCCCCGCCCTCGGTCAGCGACGTCAGGGCCGCCTCGACGCGGTCGGCGCCGGTGGCGGTCCGCACCAGCACGATCATCGCGAAGTGCCCCCGCAGGAGCGTCATCGTCGAGTCCTCGAGGTTGCCGCCGAGCTGCGCGAGCGCCGCGGTGACGTCTGCGACGATGCCCGGCCGGTCCTGCCCGAGCACGGTGACCGCCACGACCTGCTCATCCGTCGGGGCGGCCATCCGGGCACTCTAGCGCTGCGAGTGCTCGACCAGGCCCTGCAGCTGTTCGTGGACGCCGGGGGCGGCGACGACGAGCGGACCGTCGGGCCAGGTGGTCTCCGTGCCGTGCCGGTCGGTCACGACGGCCCCTGCCTCCCGGCAGATCAGCGCCGCAGCGAGGTGGTCCTCGGGGGCGAACCGGCCGATGACCGCCCCGGCGGCCCGGCCCACGCCGACGCAGGCGACGGCGAGGGTGCCCGATCCCATCACCCGCGCCGTGCACATCGCCTCGGCCAGCCCCCCGAGCAGGCTCGCCATGCCGGGCCAGGGGCGGTGGTTGGCCCACTCCGTCATGACCACCGCACCGGCGAGGGCGCTCCGGTCACTGACCGCGAGCGGTTCGTCCCCGCAGAACGCCCCCCGACCGGTGACGGCGTGCCACACGTCCCGGCGCCACGGGTCGGCGACGACACCGACGAGGGGTCGCCGTCCCACCGCCAACGAGAGGGAGAACGAGGTCCACGGCAGACCCGAGGCCAGGTTCATGGTGCCGTCGACCGGGTCGCAGAACCAGGTGGGCCCCCCGTCGTCGCGGCCCCCGAACTCCTCCCCCACGAAGGCGTGTCCCGGGAAGGCGCCGGCCACGTGCTCGCGCACAGCACGCTCGGTGGCCGTGTCGATGTCCGTGACCACGTCGGCCGCATCCCTCTTGGTCGCGATCGTTCCCCGCGCGGTGGAGTGCAGGACCTCGATGGCGATCTGCGCTGCCTCGAGTGCGACGGCGAGCGCCCGGGCAGA
>JBPCOG010000278.1:0-11726 GCA_051000455.1 Lapillicoccus sp.
TCTCGGTCCCGTCCAGCCCGAGCGACTCCGCGCTGGTGCCCTCCGGGAACTGCAGCGGCAGGACGCCCATCCCGATGAGGTTGGAGCGGTGGATCCGCTCGTAGCTCTCGGCGATGACGGCCCGGACCCCGAGCAGGAGGGTGCCCTTGGCGGCCCAGTCGCGCGAGGAGCCCGAGCCGTACTCCTTGCCCGCGAGGATGAGGAGCGGCACCCCCGCAGCACGGTATGCCGTCGCCGCGTCGTAGATGCTCGTCTGGCCTCCCGCTGCGCTCGCGTCCACGGACCCGTCGCCGGTCCCGTCCCCGGTCCCGTCCCCGTGGTCGTTGCCGTCGAGGAGCAGTCGGGTGAACCCGCCCTCGACCCCGTCGAGGAGCAGGTTGCGCAGCCGGATGTTGGCGAACGTGCCGCGGATCATCACCTCGTGGTTGCCGCGCCTGGAGCCGTAGGAGTTGAAGTCCTTGCGCTCGACGCCGTGCTCGGCGAGGTACCTGCCGGCCGGGCTGTCCGCCTTGATCGAGCCGGCCGGACTGATGTGGTCGGTCGTGACGGAGTCACCGAGCATGGCGAGGACGCGGGCACCGGTGATGTCCTCGACGGGGGCCGGCTCCATCTGCATCCCCTCGAAGTACGGCGGCTTGCGCACGTAGGTCGATTCGGGGTCCCAGGCGAACGTCTTGCCCTCGGGTGTCGGCAACGACGTCCACCGCTCGTCGCCGGCGAAGACGTCGGCGTAGTCCTTGGTGAACATCTCCTTGCTGATCGAGGTCGCGATCGTCCGCTCGACCTCCTGCGGCGTCGGCCAGATGTCGCGCAGGAAGACCTCAGCGCCCGTGCCGTCGGTCCCCAGCGAGTCGTGCTCGAAGTCGAAGTCCATCGTCCCCGCGAGCGCATAGGCGATGACCAGCGGCGGGGAGGCCAGGTAGTTCATCTTCACGTCGGGGTTGATGCGACCCTCGAAGTTGCGGTTGCCGGACAGGACGGCCACGACCGCGAGGTCGTGCTCCTGCACCGCGGCCGAGACCTCCTCGGGGAGCGGGCCGGAGTTGCCGATGCAGGTGGTGCAGCCGTAGCCGACCAGGTGGAAGCCGAGCTTCTCCAGGTACGGCCACAGGCCGGCCTTCTCGTAGTAGTCCGACACGACCTTCGACCCCGGCGCCATCGAGGTCTTCACCCAGGGCGCGACGGACAGCCCGCGGTCGACGGCGTTCCTGGCGAGCAGCGCCGCGGCGAGCATGACCGAGGGGTTGGACGTGTTGGTGCAGCTGGTGATCGAGGCGATCGCGACGATCCCGTGGTCGATCTCGAACTCCCGTCCGTCGGCTGCGCGCACGCGCACCCGGCGCGACGGTCGATCCGCGCCGGTGCCCTCCTCGGCGGGCTTGTCGCCGCCGTTGACCCCGGTCTGGATGCCGCTCTCCCCCGGAGCGTCGCTCGCGGGGAAGCTCGACGCCTCACCGGGGTCGCCCTGCTCGTGGCGGACATACGTGGGCAGCACCTTGCGGAAGGCGTTCTTCGCCTCGCTCAGCGAGATCCGGTCCTGCGGGCGCTTCGGACCCGCGATCGACGGCACCACCGTCGACAGGTCGAGCTCCAGCTGCTCCGAGTAGCGGGCCTCCCTCGACGGGTCGTGCCAGAGCCCCTGCTCCTTGGCGTAGGCCTCGATGAGGGCGACGGAGGCGGCCGACCGGCCGGTGAGCCGGAGGTACTCGAGGGTGACCTCGTCGATGGGGAAGATCGCGCAGGTCGAGCCGAACTCCGGGCTCATGTTGCCGATCGTGGCGCGGTTGGCCAGCGGCACCGCGCCCACGCCCTCGCCGTAGAACTCGACGAACTTGCCGACGACTCCATGCGCGCGCAGGCTTTCGGTGATGGTGAGGACGACATCGGTCGCCGTGGCGCCGGGCGGGATCTGCCCGCTGAGCCGGAAGCCGACGACCCGGGGGATGAGCATGGAGACGGGCTGGCCGAGCATGGCCGCCTCGGCCTCGATGCCCCCGACGCCCCAACCGAGCACGCCGAGCCCGTTGACCATCGTCGTGTGCGAGTCGGTGCCGACGCAGGTGTCCGGGTAGGCGACCCCGTCGCGCTCGAACACGACCCGGGCCAGGTGCTCGATGTTCACCTGGTGGACGATGCCGGTGCCGGGGGGGACGACCCGGAAGTCGTCGAACGCGTTCTGGCCCCACCGCAGGAACTGGTAGCGCTCGCCGTTGCGCTGGTACTCCAGCTCCACGTTGCGCTCGAACGCGTCCGGGCGCCCGAACACGTCGGCGATGACGGAGTGGTCGATGACCATCTCGGCGGGGGCGAGGGGGTTGATCCTGCTCGGGTCCCCCCCGAGCTGCGCGACGGCCTCGCGCATGGTGGCGAGGTCGACGACGCACGGGACGCCGGTGAAGTCCTGCATGAGCACCCGCGCCGGGGTGAACTGGATCTCGGTCGCCGGCGTGGCGTCCTCGTCCCAGCCGCCGACGGCGCGCACGTGCTCGGCGGTGATGTTGACGCCGTCCTCGGTGCGCAGCAGGTTCTCGAGGAGGATCTTCAGGCTGTAGGGCAGCGACCCGCTGCCCTCGACGGCGGCCAGCCGGTAGATCTCGTAGGAGGCGTCACCGACCCTCAGCGCCCCCCTGGCCTTGAAGCTGTCCACAGTGCCCACGACTGGATCCTTCCGTCCATCGCAATTTATCTTGACATCAAGATAATTTAACCACATCGGTGACGGGCTCGCCAGCAGGCCACCCCAGTCAACCAAGGCTCGGGACTGCGGGCAACGGGGTCGAGCCCGCGGGTTCCAGGATGGCGATGCACTCGACGTGGTGCGTCATCGGGAAGGCGTCGAAGGCCCGCAGGGAGCGCAGGGCGTAGCCGTTGGCGCCCGCGTAGCCCACGTCCCGGGCCAGCGCTGCCGGGTCACACGCGACGTACGCGACGGCCCGGGGCCGCAGTGCGGCCAGGTCGGCCATGACCAGTCGCCCCGCGCCGGTGCGCGGCGGGTCGAGCACGACGACGTCCGCTGTGACCTGCTGGCGGACCAGCGGCTTCAGGGCCCGTTCCACGCGACCCGTGCGGAACTGGACCTGCGGGTGCCCCGCCGCGTTGCGTATGCCGTCGGCCGCGGCCCGGCGGTCCCCCTCCACCGCGAGCACCGCGCCGCCCTCCCCCACCGCGCCGGCGAGCGCGAGCGCGAACAGGCCGACCCCGGCATACAGGTCCAGCGCCTTCTCCCCCGGCTGGGGCGCGAGCTGCTCGAGCACGTGCGTGACGAAGGTCGCCGCGGCTCCCCGGTGCACCTGCCAGAAGCTCCTGGCGCCGAGGGTCAGCTCACCGGACCAGGTGGGGGTAGCCACCCGTTGCAGGACGCGCGGCACCGCGCCCGGCACGGGCACCAGCACCGCTCCCTCCGGCTCGTCGGCGAGGACGGCCTCGACGGCGGTGGACCCGGGCCACCCACGTTCGAGGACACCGGAGGCGATGATCTCCTCCGCGGCGATGAGGCAGTCGCGCACCGGGACCACCCGGTGCGAGCGGTGCGCCCGCAGCCCCGCCCGACCCTGCTCGTGGACGGAGAGCTGCACCCGGGTCCGCCACCGCAGGCCGTCCCGGTCCCCCGGAACAGGCTCCACCGGCACGTCGACGTCGAGCTGCGCCAGGCGGGCGAACTGCTCCCGCACGACGGCGCCCTTCAGCGCGCGCTGCTCGGCGAGCGCGACGTGCTGGAAGTCGCAGCCACCGCAGCGCGCGGGCCCGGCATACGGGCACGGCGGGGCGACCCGCGCGGCGGAGGTGACGAGGACCTCGACGGCGTCCCCGCGCAGGAACCGGTCGCCGACGGCGCCGTCGGTGATGCGCACCCGCACCCGCTCGCCGGGCAGCGTGTGCCGCACGAAGACGACCTGGCCGTCGTGGCGGGCGACGCAGTGGCCGCCGTGTGCGACCGGTCCGACGTCGACCTCCACCTCCCGGCCGACGAGCGACTCGCTCACGGGCCGCGTCGCACCGAGCCCACCACCGGGCCGTCGAACAGCTCATCCTCGACGCCCTCGGAGGAGCGCAGCTGCCACGGGACGCTGGCCACCATGACACCTGGGGTGAACAGCAGCCGGGCCTTGAGGCGCAGGGCGCTCTGGTTGTGCAGGACCTGCTCGTACCAGCGCCCGAGGACGTACTCCGGGATGTACACCATGACGACGTCCCGGGGGCTGCCGCTGCGCAGCGACTTGACGTAGTCGACGACCGGCCGGGTGACCTCGCGGAACGGGGACGCGAGCACCTTCAGGGGAACCGGCACGTCGCGCCGGGTCCACTCGGCCTGCAGTGCCTTGGTGTCCTCCGGGTCGACCTCGACGGTGACCGCCTCGAGGTACGTCGGACGGGTTGCGCGGGCGTAGGCGAGGGCCCGGGCCGCCGGCTTGTGCAGCTTGGAGACGAGGACGATGGCGTGCACCCTGCTGGGGAGCAGCTGGGCGTCCTCGTCGTCGGCGATCGAGAGCTCCTCGCTCACCCGGCGGTAGTGCCGGTTGATGCCGAGCATGAGGACGAAGAGGACCGCCATGGCAAGGATCGCGTAGCGGGCACCTTCGAGGAACTTCGTGAGAAGCACGACGACGAGCACGGTGCCGGACATGAAGGCGCCGACGGCGTTGATCACCCGGGAGCGGCGCATCCGGGCTCGGGCCCGGGGGTCCTCCTCGGTGGTGAGGTGGCGGTTCCAGTGCCGGATCATCCCGGTCTGGCTGAGGGTGAAGGACACGAACACCCCGACGATGTAGAGCTGGATGAGCTCGGTGACCTTGGCCTGGTAGGCGAAGATCAGCAGCCCCGCGGCGCTGGCCAGTATGAGGATGCCGTTCGAGAACGCGAGCCGGTCACCCCTGGTGTGCAGCTGCCGGGGCAGGTAACCGTCCTTGGCGAGGATCGAGCCGAGGACCGGGAAGCCGTTGAACGCCGTGTTGGCCGCGAGGATGAGGATGACCCCGGTGACCACGGACACGTAGACGATGCCGGGCGAGAAGCCGTCGAAGACCGTCTTGGCCAGCTGGCCGATCACCGTGTCCTGGACGTAGTCCGTGCCGACCGGCTTGCCGTCGAGGAGCAGCTGGGAGGCGGGGTCATCGGCGACCTGCACACCGGTCGTGCGCGCGAGGGCGACGATCGAGGTCAGCATCATGACCGACAGCACGCCCATCATCAGCAGGGTCGCCGCCGCGTTGCGGCTCTTTGGCTTGGCGAAGGCGGGCACCCCGTTGGAGATCGCCTCCACCCCGGTGAGGGCGGCGCAGCCGGACGAGAAGGCGCGCAGCAGCAGGAAGGCCGCCGCGAACCCGAGCACCTGCTCGTGCCCGGCCTCGGGGAGGAGGGTGTACCTCGCGCTCTCGGCCTGCTGCAGGTTCCCGGTGAGCGCCTTGACGAGGCCGTAGACCCCCATGCCGATGATGCCGAGGATGAACGCGTAGACGGGCAACGCGAACGCCTTGCCGGACTCCCGGACGCCGCGCAGGTTCATGGCGGTCAGCAGGACGACCAGGCCGACGGCGACGAGCACCTCGTGGCCGCGGACGACCGGCAGCGCGGTCGCGGCGTTCTGCACCCCAGAGGAGACCGACACGGCCACCGTGAGGACGTAGTCGACGAGCAGCGCGCTGGCCACGGTGAGCCCGGCCCGCGGTCCGAGGTGGACGTTCGCCACCTCGTAGTCGCCGCCACCGGAGGGGTAGGCGTGCACGTTCTGCCGGTACGACGCGACGACGACGAGCATCACCAGCACGACGCCGAGGGCGATCTGCCACGAGTGCGTGGTGACGAAGGCGCCACCGGCCATGCCGAGCGTGAGGAGGATCTCGTCGGGGGCGTAGGCGACCGAGGACAGCGCGTCGCTGGCGAAGATCGGCAGTGCCAGCCGCTTCGGAAGGAGGGTCTCGCCGAGGCGGTCGCTGCGCATGGCCCGGCCGAGGAGCAGCCGCTTGAGGATGCGTCCGGAAGCTGGCACGCAGGACACTGTATGCCGGGTCCTACCCGGTGCGCCTCGCCGCACCGACGGGCGGTGTAGCGTCACAGCCGTGCACTTCGTCATCATGGGATGCGGCCGGGTCGGCTCCACCCTGGCCAAGAGCCTGAGCAAGCGAGGCGACGACGTCGCGATCATCGACGCTGATCCCGCGGCCTTCCGGCGGCTCGGCAGCTCCTTCGAGGGCAAGACGGTGACGGGGATCGGGTTCGACCGGGACACGCTCTCTGCCGCCGGCATCAAGGACGCCTACGCCTTCGCCGCCGTGTCCAGCGGGGACAACTCCAACATCCTCGCCGCCCGCGTCGCGCGCGAGACGTTCGGCGTGGAGCACGTGGCCGCCCGCATCTACGACCCCGGCCGGGCGATGGTCTACCAGCGGCTGGGGATACCGACGGTGGCGACGGTGCGCTGGACGGCCGACCAGATGATCCAGCGGCTCCTGCCGCAGGGCTCGGTGCCGGCCCACACCGACCCGAGCGGCCGGGTGGTCATCGCGGAGGTGACCCTGAACAAGGCGTGGGCGGGTCGGCGCATCAGTGAGATCGAGTCGGTCGTCGGCGCCCGGGTGGCCTACCTCACCCGGCTCGGGGAGGGCATGCTGCCGGTAGAGACCACGGTCTTCCAGGACGGGGACCTGCTGCACTTCGCGGCCGGCGCGACCGACCTCGCGCGCCTCGAGAAGGTCTGCGACGGGCCGCCGCCGCCACGCTGACGCCCAGACCCGACACATCCCGGCCACCCGCCCCAGACACCGAGGAAGGTCCACATGCGCGTCGTCATCGCCGGAGCCGGCAGCGTCGGCCGCTCGATCGCCCGGGAGCTGCTGCACAACGGTCACCAGGTGCTGCTGATCGACAAGGACGCGGACGACGTCCAGGCCGCCCGGGTCCCTGAGGCCACCTGGCTGCTGGCCGACGCCTGCGAGATCGCCGCCCTCGAGGAGGCCGACGTGGCCAAGTGTGACGTCGTGGTGGCTGCGACCGGCGACGACAAGGCCAACCTCGTCCTGTCGCTGCTGTCCAAGACCGAGTTCGGCGTGCCGAGGACCGTGGCCCGGGTGAACAACCCCAAGAACGAGTGGATGTTCGACGAGTCCTGGGGCGTCGACGTGGCCGTCTCGACCCCCCGGCTGATGACGGCGCTGGTCGAGGAGGCCGTCAGTGTCGGCGACCTGGTCCGGATCTTCCAGTTCCAGCAGGCCAAGGCCGCGATGGTGGAGCTGACGCTGCCCCCGCAGAGCCCCTATGTCGGCAAGCGGGTCGGCGACATCCCGTGGCCCGCCGACACCGTGCTCGTCGGGATCATCCGCGAGGACCGGCCGATCGCGCCCAGCAGGGACGACGCGGTGGAGGCGCACGACGAGCTGCTCTTCATCACGACGAGCGAGAGCGAGGACGAGCTGGAGAACATGCTCTCCCCCGGTCACCGTCCCCCGCGCGCCGACGCCTGATCCCGGGGCGGGATCGCGTCGAGGGGGGTGCGACCGCGCACGAGGATCATCCCCATGACCAGCACGGCGAGCAGGTAGGCCGGCCAGCCGAGGACGACCTTGGCCACCCCGAGGGCGGGGACCTGTGCCGCGAGGTACAGCGGGACCATCACGAGCAGCCGTACCGCGTCGAGGCCGACGATGACCCAGCCCAGCCGGCTGGCCACCGACACGATCCCGGAGTGCCGGCGCCACCCGAGCAGCACGTCCATGACGGCGTCCTCGTCCGCCTCCGCGGCGGCCTGGGCCCGCGGGTCGGCGCGGTCACCTCGCTTCGCGGCGCGCACCCGGGCCGACCCGGCTGCGAGGTCCGGGTCGCCGGCGGCGATGAGGAACCCGAACAGCGGCCAGCGGATGAGGTTCCCGACGAGCATCACCAGACCGAAGACAGCAGTCTGGACCATCCCGGGCAGGAATGCGTCCTCGGCCCGACCGGTCCGCAGCGCGATGAGTGCGGCGAGGGCGACCGCCGCGGCCGCCCAGGCGACGAAGCGCAGGGTCTCCCTGCGGACCACCCGGATGAGGCCCAGCACGGCGCAGGCCGCAGCGGCCGCGAGGACGGCGGGCAGGATCTCACGCCGAACTGTCCAGAGCACGACGAAGGCGATGGTGGGAACCGCGGACTCGAGCGCCCCGCGCCACCCGCCGATCGTCGCAGCGAGCCGGGTCCGCAGCAGCTCCTCCACGGTGGTGTAGCCGGGCCCCGCCCCGCCCGGGACGTCAGCCACGCTGCGGCACGATCTCGTAGCTGGGGTTGAAGATCGTCGGCGTCCCGCGGTAGTAGGACACCCGTCCGGAGGCCTGGAGGAAGACCCCCGGCTCGATCCCGACGATCTGTCGGCGCCCCAGCCAGACCAGGTGCAGTGGCCTGCTGCCGTCGTACAGCTCAACGACCAGGGCGGGCACGTCGACCTTCGGGCGCAGGGTGACCGAGCGCACCGACCCGCAGACGGTGGCCCGCTCCCGGTCGGGGAGGTCGCAGATCGGGGTGCCCCCGAGGCGCTCGGAGTCGGCCATCAGGTCGGCGTCCTCGAGCTCGTCGGAGGACTTCGTCAGCCGGTCCGTGAGGGAGCGCCAGATCCCCTTCCGGCGCGGTCCTGGTGTGTCGTCGTTGGTCATCGCCTGGACTCCCTCAGCGGACTTCGGTGATCTCGGGACCGCGCTCGAAGGGCTTGAGGTCCTCGACGCGGGCGCCTGCCTCATCGGGGTCGGCGCCGGGTTCGGCGCCAGGGTCGGCGCCGGAGCCGGACCCGGCTTCGTCGCCCGGCGCCGGGGACAGGTCCGGGGGCAGCCGCAGCGGCAGCAGCTCGCGGGGGGCCATCGCCTCGCTGCCACGCACGACCACGGTCCCGCGGACGACGCCGACCAGGTCCTCGGCGGCGGAACCGTCGGTGGCCGCCGGCCCGCTGAGGACGGCCCGCAGGAACCACCTCGGCCCATCGACGCCGAGGAAGCGCACCGGCTGGAAGATGGTCCGACCGTCGCCGCCCCGGCTGGGCATCCGGGCGAGCAGCTCGCGCCCGAGCGGCCCGTCCCGGACCTCCGCCGTGCCCCCCTGGTTGATGATGCTCTGGGCGATCTCGGTGCGGATGTCGAGCCACAGCCCGCCGGTGCGCGGCGCGGCGAAGGCCTGCAGCTGCACGGCGGAGGCGGCCAGCGCCGCGGTCGCCCCGACCACGCCCTGCTGGGCCTCGTCGAGCTCGAGACGCAGCTCCATCCCCGGCAGCCCCGGGACCCGCAGGGCCCCGAGGTCGATTCGGGACGTGTCGTCGTCCACCTCCGAGGCATCGAACGGTCCCCGCACCCGGCTGAGGACCGGGTCGGGCGCTGGTCCGGCGTCCTCGGTCGCCGCAGGGGCATCCCCCTCATCCGACGGGGTGGCCGCGGACGGCCCGGCGCCTTCACCGTCGCGCCCGTCCTCGCCGCTCGCGCCGGCCGCGTTCCTGTCGCGCCGTCGCCGGAAGATGCCCACGAGCCAACCCCTCACTCAGTCGCCGGGCGCCCCGGATGCTCCGAAGCCGCCAGTTGCTCCGTGCCCAGTCTCCCCCCGGTGGCTGGCCGGGAGCGAATCGACCTCGACGAAGCCGGCCACCGACACCGGCTGGACCACCAGCTGGGCGATCCGGTCACCACGGCTCACGACGAACGCCTCATGGGGATCGAGGTTGACGAGGTTGACGAGGATCTCGCCGCGGTAGCCCGCGTCGATCGTGCCCGGTGCGTTGACGATGGTGACCCCGTGTCGCGCCGCGAGCCCGGAACGGGGGTGGGCGAACCCGGCATACCCGCTGGGGAGGGCGATCGCGACCCCGGTGGGTACGAGGGCACGCTCGCCGGGAGCCAGCGTGACCCCGGTCCGGGCGTAGAGGTCGGCGCCGGCGTCACCGGGATGGGCGTATGCCGGCACCGGCAGGTCCGGGTCCAGGCGCCGGATGAGCACCGGGACGGCACCGGGGTCGGTCGCCACCCTGCTGGTGGTGACCGACCCCGGTGGTGCCACGGCTACGCCGTCCGGCATCAGGCCGCGCACTCGCGGCAGACCATCTGGCCACCGACTTCCTTGGCGAGCTGGCTGCGGTGGTGCACGAGGAAGCATCGGGAACAGGTGAACTCGTCGGCCTGGCGGGGCAGCACCCGCACCGACAGCTCCTCGCCGGACAGGTCCGCGCCGGGCAGCTCGAAGCCCTCGGCCTGCTCGGTCTCGTCGACGTCGACGCTCGACGAGGACTTGTCGACCCGTCGGGACTTCAGCTCCTCGATGGAGTCCTCGGACAGGTCGTCGTCGGTCTTGCGTGGCGCGTCGTAGTCAGTCGCCATGGGCGGTGTCGCTCTCCTGTGGGTGCGGATGGAACGGGTGCTGCCGGTGTAACGCGAGGACCTCATCATTTGTGCCCGCCGCGGGGGGGATTGTGCCCCACAATCGTCGGCCCGTCACCTCGCCGCGCCACCCGGGCGTGTCGCACGGCCTCCCGCCGCTCCCCACCAGCACCGCCGTCGCGCTCCCGCGCCCCCCGGCGGCGCCGCCGAGCATGGATCGGCACTGCGCAGCCGAGCGAGTGTTCACCGGAGGTCTGCCGTGTCCGGACGGGCTGGGCGCGGTCAGGTCGGGCCGGTCCGGCATACTGTCGGGCTCCGGACGTCGACGACGTCCCCCACGAGGAGGTGCACGGTGACAGAGTTCCAGTCCGAGCTCACGGACCGGGCCCGCTCGGCGCTCCAGCAGCTGGCGCAGGCGCGCGAGGCCGGGGACGACTACCTCGCGCACGTGCGCGTCGGGGAGCTGGAGTCCATCGCTCGCCTCGCTGCCGAGCACGACGTCGATCTGCCCGAGCTGGACGAGTTCCGCTCGCCCGCGGCCTGACCCGCAGCCAGCTCAGTCGCTGCCGCACAGCGCCGGGGTGAACGCGCGCAGGTTGGGGCAGCAGCCGGGGGGGCACACGGAGGGACGCACGCCGGGGCCCTGGGGGACCAGCTCGCCGCGCGCCTCGGCGGCTCGTTCGACGACGAGGTCGACGAGGCCGCTGACGAAGCCGGCGTCGGTCCCCACGGTGGGCACCCGCAGGAGCGTCAGGCCGAGCTGCTCCGCGGTCGCGGCAGCCTCGGTGTCGATGTCGTAGACCACCTCCATGTGGTCGGAGACGAATCCGACCGGCACGACGACCACGGTGCCGACGTGCTGCCCCGCGAGCTGCCGGAGCCGGTCGTTCACGTCGGGCTCCAGCCACGGCTGGCCGGGCGGGCCGGACCGGGAGCAGAAGACGAGCTCGCCGACCAGCTCCCGGCCCAGGGCCGCGTTGACCTCCCCGGTGACCGTGGCAGCGATGGCGAGGTGCTGGCGCCGGTAGAGGTTGCCCTCCCCGTCGCCCGGTCCGGACGTCTCGTCCATCCCGACCGGGATCGAGTGCGTGACGAACAGCAGCGCCAACCCCTCGTCGGGCACGCCGTCCAGGGTGGCGACGGCGTCGGTGACCAGCCGGGCGTTCGTGGCGGCGAGAGCCCGCCGGCCGGCATACGGGCCGACCTTGTCGACCTCGACGAGCACCCCTTCGTCCCGCGCCAGGGTCGCGCCGGCGGCGAGGTCCTCCCGGTACTGCCGGCACGAGGAGTAGGACGAGTAAGGGCTCGTGAGGACGGTCACGAGCCGGCGCAGCCCGAGGACGTCGGCCTCGCGCAGTGCGTCGGCGACGAACGGCGGGTGGTTTCTGTTGGCCCACAGCACCGGGGTCCCCA
>JBPCOG010000259.1:0-7342 GCA_051000455.1 Lapillicoccus sp.
GTTGACGAGCTCGGGTGACAGGGCGGTCGGGGTGTTCTTGGGGCGTCGGGAGCGGGGCTCGAGAGCCGCCTCGCCCTCGGCTTCGTAGCGGGCCTTGAGCCTGTAGACCCAGGCGCGGTGGACGCCGTAGCGGGCGGCGACCTCGGCGGGGCTCTGGTGGTCGGTGAAGAGGGCGGTGATGACCAGGCGGGATTTCGCTGTGGGCTGCGGCATGGCCGAGCATCGAGCCCAGCCACGCTGTCGCCGATGACCTGAGACAGGTGTCGCCGATGTCTTGAGACATGTGTCGCCGATGTCCTGAACCAGCACACTGCCCCCGCTACCAATCGCGTCAGCGCCTGACCACGAGACCGGCCCGCAGGGATGACCCTTTGCGGGCCGTTCTCGTGCCCTCCGACGAGCGGCGCTCCGACAGCGCGGCAGACCCCGCGGGACACCGGCGGCCGGCGGACCGGCGAGGCGAGGGCGAGGCGGCGCGGCCGGCCGGCGTCCGAGACCGGATCAGGGCTCAGGTGACGAGGAGCTCGGCCACCTCAGCCGGGTGGGTGTACGGGTTGTTGTGCGAGCCGGGCAGGAGGGCGACCCTGACACGGGGTGAGCGGCTCGCACCGCTGGCGACGACGTCCAGCCACCACCTCGGCGCGAAGGCGTCCTGGGCTCCGGCGGTGAGGGTCAGGGGACACGTCAGCCTGGCGACGTGCTGCTCCGGCCGGTCGGCGATGCCCGAGCGCAGCATCCTCAGCAGGTCCAGCGCTCCCCTCGCGAAGTCGGGGACACCCTGCAGCTCGCGGGGTGAGTCCCTGCGGTAGGCCCATGGGGCGGTCGCGGCCAGGGTGAGCAGCTGGCGCTGGGTCGGTGCCATCGTCAGTCCCGCGAGGACCACGCTGGACACGGTGCCGTGCTCCTGCGCCCGGACCGCCGCCCGCAGGGCTGCCTGGGCGCCCGTCGAGTGCCCCGCCACGACGAGATCCGGGGCGCGGACGTGCCGGCGCACCCACCCCGCGGCCACCTGCGCGATGCCGTCGATGGTCGGAGGGCAGGCGCGCCTCGTCCGGTGGCTGAACCCCGGCAGGTCGAGCAGGCTGCAGTCCACACCGCGCGACGCGAGCGCCCGCATCAGGGGCACGAGGTAGCCCATGGTCCCAGCCCGGGCAGGAACACCACGTGCGTGCGCGCCGGCTCGACGGCATACCCATCCAGCGAGCCCACCCAGGACCCGTCCACCTCTCGCCGGTGCCGGAGCATCCGGGGTCCGCTGCTCTCGCGCCGCACTGCGCCATCCTCGCAGCCCCGACCCGCGTGGGGGATGCCGGGTTTGGGTCGGATGGTGGCGGGTAAGTCAACATCCCCGGCGAGGGTCCAACCGCGCGCCCGCCAGTGGGTAACCCCAGTTCGCAACACGGAAGGACGACACGTCCATGACTGAAGGTCTTTACGGCACAGGAGAGGCACGACCCCCGGGGCCGGCAGCGCCCGCGTTCGACGCGGGTATGCCGGTGAGCTCGCCGGGAGCGGGCGGCATGACGGGCAGCACCGCAGGACCGCAGAGCACCGCGGACACGGCGAAGGAGCAGGCCAAGGACGTCGCCCAACAGGGCGTCGAGGGCGGCAAGCACGTCGCTGGGGTCGCGGCCGAGCAGGCCAAGGAGGTCGCGTCCGAGACCGGTCGGCAGGCCAGCGCCCTGTTCCAGCAGGCGCGATCGGAGCTGGCTGAGCAGCTGTCCAGCCAGCAGGGCCGGGTGGCCGACCAGCTGCACTCCCTCAGCAAGGAGTTCGGCTCGATGGCCAGCCGGTCCGAGGAGGATGGGCTGGCGAAGGATCTGGCGCAGCAGGCGTCGCAGCGGGTCGGCACGGTGGCCCACTGGCTCGAGGACCGCGAGCCCGGTGCGCTGGTCGACGAGCTGCGCCGGTTCGCCCGCAACCGGCCGGGCACCTTCCTCGCCATGGCTGCCGGTCTGGGCCTGGTTGCAGGACGAATGACCCGCGGGGTCAGGGCCGGCGCCCAGGAGGAGGAGGAGATGGCCGCCGCGAGTGGCGGCTACCCGTCCTCCGGCGCGGGCTACCCGGCGCCGAGCCCCGTCTACCCGGCAACGAGCCCGGTCTACCCGTCCCAGGGCACCTACCCGGCCTCGAGCCCGCTCTACCCGTCCCCTGGTTCGGCCTACCCGTCCCCTGGTTCCGGCTACGCCGGCCAGGACGCGGGCTACGCAGGCCAAGGTGCCGGCTACCCGGGACAGAGCCAGGGCGCGGGCTACCCTGCCCAGGGCGCCGGTGCCGACGTCTGGGCGGACCCCACCGTCCCCGTCTACTCGCCGGAGGCGACCGCGTCCCCCGAGACCGGGCTCGACGGCCCGCAGGCCCCCCACGGACACGAGAGCGGGTCCGCCCGGTGAGTGCCGCCTACACCCCGGAGCCGGGCTTCGGCCGGCCCGTCGAGCCGGAGCACGGGGAGTCCCTCTCCTCCGTGGGTGCGATCCTGGCCGACATCACCGCGGACATCTCCACGCTGATGCGCCAGGAGGTCGAGCTCGCCAAGGTCGAGCTGCGCCAGTCGGCCACCCAGGCCGGCAGGGGCGGCGGAATGCTGGCCGGCGCAGCCGTGGCCGGTCACATGGTGCTGCTGTTCCTCTCCATCGCGCTCTGGTGGGGCATCGCTCAGCTCATCGGGCTGGGCTGGTCGGCACTCGTCGTCGCGCTCCTCTGGGCGGTGGCCGCGGCTGTTCTCGCCTCGGTGGGCCGCTCCGAGCTCAAGTCGGTCAAGGGTCTGCCCAAGACCGCCGAGACCGCCAAGCAGATCCCCCAGGCACTCACAGGAAACGAGGAGACTCGATGAGCAACAACCCCGACCAGATCAGGGCCGAGATCGAGGCCACCCGAACCGACCTCAGCCGCAACGTCGACGCGCTGGCCGAGTCCGTGCGACCCGGCAACGTGGCTCGCCGACAGAAGGACAAGGCGACGTCCGCCGTGTTCGGTGCCAAGGACAAGGCGACCTCCGCCGTGGTCGGCGCCAAGGACAAGGCGACGTCTGCCGTGTTCGGCGCCAAGGACACCGCGGTATCGGCGGTGCTCGGTGCCAAGGACGCGGCGGCGGACCAGGCTGGCGACCTCCAGTCCACCGCCGGGGACGTCGTGCACGCGACGGGCGAGACCATCGCCGCGGCACCTCGGGTGGCGCAGCAGCGGACCCAGGGCAACCCGCTCGCCGCGGGGCTGATCGCCCTCGGGGTCGGCTGGTTGGTGGGATCGCTGCTGCCGGCGACCAAGGTGGAGCAGCAGGCCGCGGAGAGCCTCAAGGACAAGGCGACCCCGCTCGCGCAGGAGGTCTCCGGCGCGGCCCAGGGCGCGCTGAAGGAGGCCGCCCAGAACCTCCAGGAGCCGGCTCAGGAGGCGATGGAGCAGGTCAAGTCCACCGCATCCGAGGCAGTGGACACCGTTCAGGCCGAGGGCACGTCCACCGCGTCGGACGTCGCCGACACGGCGCGGGACGGCGCAGCCACGGTCAAGGAGAGCAGCCAGTCCAGCTGACCCACCGCTGAGGAGCCCACCGAGCCATCGGCACGGTGGGCTCCCTGCTGCGCCGGGTCGAGACGTCAGTGCCGCAGGCTCGCCTCGGGCAGCTCGAACCACCGCAGGAGGTCGAAGTCCGGCGACACCGCGCCCACCGCCGCGGCCGGCGGGGTGGCCCGGGCGAGCACCTCGGCGCCCTCGCGCAGGTATGCCGTGAGCTGCTCCTCGCCCGCCAGCTCGCCCTCGCGCGGGTAGCTCAAGGTGCCGTCCGCGGCATACGAGAGCTGCCGCAGGCGCAGCGGCGGCTCGACGGCGCCGCGGCGGTGGTGCCAGCGGCCGGTTGCCGGGTCGAAGCGATAGTCGCCGAGCAGGCGCCAGCCCTCGCGCGCGACCAGCCGAACCGCCTCGACGATGTAGTCGCAGACCGCGTCGGAGATGAAGTAGTTGAAGTTCACGCGCACCCAGCCGGGCTTGATGCCCTCGCAGCCGCGCCCGATCTCGCGCTCGAACTCCTGGGAGCGCTCCACGTCGATGCCGAGCAGGTGGTGCCCGTATGGTCCGGCGCAGGAGCAGCCGCCGCGGGACTGGATGCCGAAGAGGTCGTTGAGGACGGCGACGACGAAGTTGTGGTGCAGGTAGCGCTCCCCGGTCGCGCGCACGACGAACGAGACGATCGAGAGCCGCTCGGCGACGAGGTTCCCGAGGATCTCGATGTTGGGCTCCTCGCGCCAGGCCGACACGGCCCGCTCGAGGAAGACCCGCTCCTTCGCCCGGATGGTGTCCACTCCGACCGCCTGCTTGAGCTGGAAGACGAGTCCGGCCCGGATCGACTCGATGATCGCCGGGGTGCCGCCCTCCTCCCGGTGTGCCGGGTCGTCGATGTAGCGGTGTTCCTGCGGGTTGACATAGGCGACGGTCCCGCCCCCCGGGACTTCGGGCACCCGGTTGGTGACGAGCTCCCGACGGACAACGAGGATGCCCGGTGTGGACGGGCCGCCGATGAACTTGTGCGGGCTGAGAAAGAGGGCGTCCTTGTACGCGAGCTCGTCGGTCCCGTCTCCGGGGTACATCTCGATCTCGACGTAGGGCCCCGCGGCGGCGAAGTCCCAGAAGGAGAGGGCGCCGTGCTGGTGCAGCAGGCGCGAGATCGCCCGCGTGTCGGAGACGATCCCGGTGACGTTGCTCGCCGCTGAGAACGAGCCGATCTTGAGGCTGCGGTCGGCGTGCTCCTCGAGGGCCTCGCGCAGCCGCCCGGTGTCGATGTGGCCGTCGACGTCCTGCGGGATGACGACGACGTCCGCGACGCACTCGCGCCACATGACCTCGTTGGAGTGGTGCTCGTAGGGCCGATGAAGACCACCGCCCGATCCTGCACCGGGACCGCCGCGCTGAGGTGGTACCGGTCCTCGAGCGTGGACGGGATTCTGAGGCCCATGATGCCCACCAGCTTGGCGATGGCCCCGGTGCAGCCGGAGCCGGCGAAGATGACCACCGTCTCCTCGTCGCCGCCGACCGCGTCTCGGATGAGGGCGCGGGCGTCCTCCCGCAGCCGGGTGGTCTGCAGGCCGGTGCCTGAGGACTCCGTGTGCGTGTTGGCGTAGCGGGGGAGCACCTCGTCGCGGATGAAGTCCTCGATGAAGGCCAGGGCCCGTCCGGAGGCGGTGTAGTCGGCATACGTGACGCGCCTGGGGCCGTAGGGACCGGGCATCACCTGGTCATCGCCGATGACGCTGTCCCTGATCCGCCTCAGCAGCGGGGTGTCCAGCGCGTCTGCCCTCTCCATCGCCCTCAGCATAGGTGGACGTGCACCGCCGCCGTCACGACGCGGGACAATGAGGGATGACCGTTTCGCAGCGCTCGTCCGCCAGGCACCGTGTCGTGGTCATCGGGTCCGGCTTCGGGGGGCTGTTCGGCACGCAGGCGCTCAAGGGCGCCGACGTCGAGCTGACCCTGATCTCGAGGACGACCAGCCACCTCTTCCAGCCGCTGCTCTACCAGGTGGCGACGGGCATCCTGTCGGAGGGGGAGATCGCCCCCGCCACCCGGGAGATCCTGCGCCGCCAGAAGAACGCGACCACCCTGCTGGGGGAGGTGGACGGGATCGACCTCGATGCCCGGACGGTGACCTCCCGCAACCTCGGCCGGGTCACCGTGACGCCGTACGACAGCCTCCTCGTTGCCGCTGGATCGGCGCAGTCCTACTTCGGCAATGACGAGTTCGCGCAGTACGCGCCGGGGATGAAGGACATCGACGACGCGCTCGAGCTGCGGGGGCTGATCCTCGGGTGCTTCGAGATGGCCGAGCTGGCGGCCGGTGGGGGCAGCGCCGGAACCCCCGCCGACGTCCGCCGGCTGATGACCTTCGTCGTCGTCGGAGCCGGGCCGACCGGCGTGGAGCTGGCCGGCCAGATCGCCGAGCTGGCCAACCGCACCCTCCGGGGGGACTTCCGGCGCATCGACCCGTCGCAGGCCACCATCGTGCTGCTCGACGCCGCGTCCCAGGTGCTGCCGACGTTCGGGGACCACCTCGGCGGCAAGGCGCAGAGGCGGCTCGCGCAGCTCGGCGTCGACGTGCAGCTCGGGGCGAAGGTCGTCGGCGTCGACGCGACGGGCATCGAGGTCCAGGACCTCGGCGACCCGGCTGGGCCGGTCCGGCGCATCGAGGCCGTGTGCAAGGTGTGGGCGGCGGGGGTGCAGGCCAGCGCGCTCGGCCGGACGCTGTCCGAGCAGACGGGGGCCGCACTCGACCGGTCCGGGCGCATCGAGGTGCTCGCCAACCTCACCCTCCCGGGGCACCCCGAGGTCTTCGTCGTGGGCGACATGATCAGCCTGGACGAGCTCCCCGGGGTGGCTCAGGTCGCGATCCAGGGTGCGAGGTTCGCGGCGAGGCAGATCCGGCACCGGCTGGCCGCAGAACCGGAGGACGAGGTGTTCCGCTACACCGACAAGGGGTCCATGGCGACGATCTCGCGGTTCTCCGCGGTGGCCAGCATCGGCCGGCTGCGCTTCGGCGGTCTCGTCGCCTGGGTGCTGTGGCTGGTCATCCACCTCGTCTACATCATCGGGTTCAAGCACCGGGTGACGACGCTGCTGCACTGGGGGGTCAGCTTCCTCGGCCGCGGCCGGTCGGAGCGGACGATCACCGAGCAGCAGGTCATCGCCCGGCGGGCGATCGAGCGACTCGGGACGGACCACGGCTCCCAGCTGCCGGGCTGAGCGCCGCCGAGGCCGCGGGGCGCTCCGGTGCGCACTCGTCCCCGTCCTGACCGGGACAGCTGCGCAGCGAAGCGCTGAGGAGCCGAACGTGCTGTGGATGACGGCGGCACCCGCCCCGGCCCGGGCACCAGCATGGCGGTGTGGAGCTTGCCCAGGTCGGCCTCTCGCAAGGGGGGCTGGTGACGACCGCTCAGTGCCTGGCCGCCGGGATGACGCACCACGCGGTCGAGTGGCGCGTGACGTCCGGCCGCTGGCAACGGCTGCGTCGGGGCGTCTACCTGACCCATTCCGGCCCCGCCGACTGGGTGGCCGGGCGGGTGCGGCCGTCCTCGCGTCGGGGGCCGGAGCCGTGCTGTCGCACGCGTCCGCTGCGCGCCTGTTCGGTCTCGTTGGTGAGGACCCGGCGACGCTCGACGTGACCGTCCCACCCCGCAACCGCGCCCGCGGCGTCCCGGGTGTGCGCGTCCACCGGGTGCAGGACCGATCGGTCCGCCGCCGCCCCTGGCCGCCCCGAACGTCGGTCGAGGACACGATCCTCGACCTCGGACGGACCGCCACACTCGACGAGGTGACCGCTCTGGCGGCCCGGGCGTGCGCGCGCCGGCTGACAGCGCCC
>JBPCOG010000023.1:0-2581 GCA_051000455.1 Lapillicoccus sp.
CCTGCCCGCCGCGCGACCGGCCGCCGCGCGACTGCCCGGCGCGACCGGCGCCCTGGCCAGCCGGACGTCGGCCGCCTGCGGAGCCGGCCGGGGCCACCGTGGCGTCCTCGACGAGGACGCGCTCCCCGGGGGCGAGCTGCTGGAGCAGCGGATGACCCGCGTCGATACGGGTGGTCGTGGCCGAGATGCCCGCCCTGCGGGTGAGGTCGCGCACGTCCTTGACCTGGTCGTCCGTCATCAGCGTGATGACGGTGCCCTCGGCCCCGGCGCGAGCGGTCCGCCCCGAGCGGTGCAGGTACGCCTTGTGCTCCAGCGGGGGGTCGGCGTGGATGACGAGGCTGATGTCGTCGACGTGGATGCCGCGGGCTGCGATGTCCGTGGCCACCAGGGTGCGGGCGGTGCCGCCGTGGAAGGCGTCCATGCTCCGGGTCCGGGCGTTCTGCGAGAGGTTGCCGTGCAGCTCGACCGTCGGCACGCCGCCGGCGTTGAGCTGCCTGGCGAGCTTCTTCGCGCCGTGCTTGGTACGGGTGAAGACGAGCGCCCGCCCAGGGGCCGAGGTGAGGTCGACGAGGACCGGGAGGCGGGCGTCGCTGTGCAGGTGGAAGACGTGGTGGGCCATCTCCAGGACCGGCGAGCTGGCCGAATCGGCATGGTGGGTCATCGGGTTCGTGAGGAACCGCTTGACGAGCACATCCACCCCGGCGTCCAGCGTGGCGGAGAAGAGCATGCGCTGACCGACCCTCGGCGTGCGCTCGAGCAGCCGGCGGACAGCGGGGAGGAAGCCGAGGTCGGCCATGTGGTCAGCCTCGTCCAGGACGGTGATCTCGACGGCGTCCAGGCTCACGTGCCCCTGACCGACGAGGTCCTCGAGGCGCCCCGGACAGGCGACGACGACGTCGACGCCGCCACGCAGCAGGCTCACCTGTGGGTTCTGACTGACCCCGCCGAAGATCGTCATCGTCTTGAGGGACAACGGTTTCGCGAGCGGCGCCATCGCCGCGTCCACCTGGACAGCAAGCTCCCGGGTGGGGACGAGGATGAGGGCACGGGGGCGGCGCGGCATACGGGGGGTTCGGCTGGCCGCCAGCCGGGTCAGCAGGGGCAGCACGAAGGCGTAGGTCTTGCCTGACCCCGTGCGACCACGGCCGAGCACGTCGCGGCCGGCAAGCGAGTCGGGAAGGGTCCTGGCCTGGATGGGGGTGGGGTCGGTGATACCTGCCGCGTCCAGGACGCTGGTCAGGGCAGTGGGCACGCCAAGGCTGGCGAAGTTCGTGTCGATGGACACAGGTGGGTACTCCAAGGGAAATGGTCGGTGTTCTGCCCGGCGCGACCCGTCAGGGGTCGCGGCGCGTGGCGTCGACGTCGTGAAGGGGCCCGAGGCAGAACTGTGCGGGCCGCTGCCACCAAGTGTACCCCCCAAGCACCGGAGGGTGTCGGGGGGTGTCAGCGGCGCGAAAAGGGGGGACACTGGAGGCATGTCTCCCCGCCTGCCGGCCAAACGTCCGTACCTCCCGCACAGTCCCTTCCGCGACCAGGAGCCGCCGCCGGACGCGCCCGTGTTCAACGTCAACGACCGCGTCACCCACGACGGACGTGGCCTCGGACGCGTCGTCCGTGTCAGCGCGGACCGCATGGAAGTGGTCTTCGGCGACCAGACCGTGAGCATCGCGCTGCCGAACCCGAAGGTCCATCTCCTCTGACGGTTCCGCCGCCCGACCAGGGGTCGCCGCGGCCCCAGGGACGGTGAGCGATGAGCGAGCAGAACGAGATCCGCGAGCGCGTCCGGGTCCGCTACGCGGCGGCGGCGACGCTCGCAGCGTCAGGAGGGCTGGACCAGGCACGGGCGGCCGAAGCCTCGTGCTGTGGCGGTGCGTCTGAGGTGCTCGGGGACCGGACGCTGACGGCCGACGAGTCGGGTCGCATCGTCTTCGGGGCGCAGCTGTACGACCCTGCGGCAGCCGAGGGAGCCCCCGTCGCCGCGGTGGCTGCCTCCCTCGGGTGCGGGGTCCCGACGGCTGTGGCGGACCTGCATCCCGGCGAGACGGTTCTGGACCTCGGTTCTGGGGCGGGCGCTGATGTTCTCATCTCCGCGCGTCGCGTCGCTCCCGGTGGCCTGGCGATCGGCGTTGACATGACGGTCGAGATGGTCGACCTGGCCCGGCGCAACGCCAGCGAGGCAGGCGTGACCAACGTGGAGTTCCTTCAGGGCTACCTCGAGGATCTGCCGCTGCCCGATGAGAGCGTCGACGTCGTCATCTCCAACTGCGTCATCAACCTCGCCGCGGACAAGGGCACGGTGCTGCGGGAGGCGAGCCGCGTGTTGCGCCCCGGAGGCCGGTTCGCCGTATCCGATGTCATTGCCGACCCGGACATGGACGAGGCGACCCGGGCTGACATGCAGGCGTGGACCGGCTGCGTCGCCGGCGCCCTCACCGGGACCCAGTTCCGGCAGGCGCTCGCCGCCGCGGGGCTGGTGGAGGTGGACATCACCGAGACCCACCGGGTTCACAGCCACGCCTCGGCCGCGATCGTCCGGGCGCGCAAGCCCCTGCGCTGACCGCGGCCGGTTGTCCCGGCGCCC
>JBPCOG010000233.1:0-12744 GCA_051000455.1 Lapillicoccus sp.
CGGGCCGGCCGGTCCCAGCTGACCCTCGCCTCGTCCACCGCGACCTTGGGCGCGAGCGAGACCCCCTCAACCGGCTGGGCCCGCGGTACCAGTGCCCCCGACTCGATCCCGTCCATCGTCGCGACGAGCAGCGCGGCACCGGACCGGGCCAGTCGGGCGAGCAGCGTCCCGCTCGTGTCGGCCGCCGCGATCTCCTCGGTCACCGCACCGAGGACCGGCCCGGTGTCGAGTCCCTCCTCGATGCGGAACGTGGTGGCGCCGGTGACCTCGTCGCCGGCCATCAGGGCGTGCTGGACCGGCGCCGCGCCACGCCACCGCGGCAGCAGCGAGAAGTGGAGGTTGACCCAGCCGTGACGTGGGATGTCGAGGGCGCTGCGCGGCAGGAGGGCGCCGTAGGCGACCACCGGGCAGACGTCGGGCGCCAGGGCCCGCAGCGCCGCCTGGAAGCCGGGGTCACCCGGGCTGGGAGGCGTGAGCACCGGCATACCGAGCTCCTCGGCGCGCTGCCGCACCGGTGAGGGACGCAGCGAGCGACCACGCCCCGACGGGGCGTCCGGGCGGGTGACGACGGCGAGCACGTCGTGCCCGGACGCGGCGAGGGCGTCGAGGCTCGGCAGGGCCGCCTCGGGGGTCCCTGCGAGGACGAGCCGCACTACGTCCCCCGGCCGAAGGTCGAGTGCGGGCTGGGCCGGACCTCCGGCGCCGGCACGCCGTCGCGCTGGGCCGCGCGGATGGCCCGCATCGCCGCCCGGCGCTGCGCCGGGTCCATCCGGTCGATGAAGAGGATGCCGTCGAGGTGGTCGGTCTCGTGCTGGACGCACCGGGCGAGCAGCTCCGAGCCCTCGACGAGCACCGGTTCCCCGAACTCGTTGTGCCCCTTGGCGACCACCCGCATCGACCGGGGCGTGTCGACCGTCAGGCCGGGGATCGACAGGCAGCCCTCCGGGCCGTCCTGCATCTCGTCGGAGAGCTCGAGACTCGGGTTGACGAGGTGCCCGGTCTGCTGGTCCACGCGGTAGGTGAACACCCGCAGGGCCACCCCGATCTGCGGGGCGGCAAGACCCGAGCCGGGTGCGTCGACCATCGTGTCGGTGAGGTCCCTGACGAGCTGGCGCAGCTCCTTGTCGAAGTCGACGACCTCGGCGGCGGGGGTCCGCAGGATCGGGTCGCCGAACAGGCGGATCTCCTTGATCGACATCGGTGGCAGTCCTTGGCGGTGGGGTGCTGAGGGGCCCCCATTCTAGAGGGGGCGGCCGGTGCCCAGGAGCCTGCCGGCCGGCCCCGGAGCCGCTCAGCCGATACCCGTCGTCGGGTCGACCCGCACCGTCACGGACTCCTTCTCCTTGCTGGCGCTGCGCCAGGCCCGCATGGCGGCGAGGGCGGCCGCCAGCCGGGGACCCTCGTCGAGCGGTGCCCGGAGCAGCACCTGCACCAGCGCGTCCCGGCCCGGAACGCGGCTGTCCGCCCCGGCCGCCGCGGGCTCGTCCAGCCCGCCGCCCGTCCAGCCCGCCGCCGGGCTGTCCGCCGGGCTGTCCGCCGGGCTGTCCGCCGGGCTGTCCGCCGGGTGGCCCCGCTCGTGCCGTGCCGGACGGTGGGGCAGCGGTCCGAGGCGGTCCACCGCCGGGCCCAGCTCGGTGTGGGCGAGGGCCCGCTGGACGGCGGCTCGCGGACCGATGACCTCGGCCATCCGGACAGCGGGCGGCAGGCCCAGCCCGGCCCGCTCGGCCAGCTCCCGCTCGGCCAGCCAGGCCGGATCCCAGCGCACGAGCGCCTCCACGGGCGGCAGCGTGGTGTGCAGCGGCACCCCCGCCAGCACGACCACCCCCCCGCGAGCGGCGCCGCGCGCCCGTGCGGTGGCGGCGAGCCAGCGCCGCAGCGCCTCGACGGACGCGTCGAGGGAGGGACGATCCAACAGGGCCCACGCGTCGAGCAGCAGGACGGCGGCGTAGCCGTCGTCGGCGACCGGCTCGGCGCCGGGCGTGGCGATGACGAGGCTCGGGGCGGCAGCGACCCGCGCAAGGACCTCGCCCGAGCCGGAGGTGTGGACCGGGACCCCGGGGAAGGCACGTCCGAGCTCCTCGGCAGTCCGACGGGCACCGACGGCCCCGGACCGGATCTGCACGCCGCCGCAGTGCGGGCAGTCGAAGCCGGCGGGGCCGAGCGGTGACCCGCACCACCGGCAGGACGGCGCCGCCCCGCCGCCGGCGAGACCGAGCGGCCCGTGACAGCGCGGGCACCGGGCCGGCGCCCGGCACTCATGGCAGGACAGCGACGGGAGGTAGCCGCGACGCGGCACCTGGACGAGGACCGGGCCGGACTCGAGGGCGGCCTTGGCGCTGCGCCACGCCAGCGACGGCAGGTGGGCACGGGCAGCGGGACCGTCCCGCTCCGGGTCGGTGCCCTCCCCCGCGACGAGGGCCCGCGGGGCCGCCTGCCGCACCGTCCCCGCGGCGGCCGTCACGGAGGCGACGACCCCCTGCGCGACGGCCTGCTGCATCTCGACGCTGCGCCCGAAGCCGGCGCTGAGGAGGGCTGCGTGGGCCAGCCGGGCCCGCAGCGCGAGGACCTCACGGACGTGGGGGTAGGGCGCCCGCGGTTCCGAGAGCAGGTCGTCGCCGTCGTCCCACCAGGCCACCAGGCCAAGGTCGTGCACCGGGGCGAACATCGCCGCCCTCGTCCCCACGACGCACCTCACCTGCCCCCGCAGCACCCGGAGCCACGCGGTGTAGCGCGCCTGAGGCGCCTGGCCGGAGGTGAGCCGGACGTGCCGTCCCCGTCCGAGCACCGCCGAGAGCTCGGCGTCGACCCGGTCCACGTCGCGGTGGTCGGGGACGACGACGAGCGCGCCCCGTCCCGCCACGAGCGCGCTCCCGGCAGCGACGGCGAGCGCCCGCGGCCAGTCCAGCTCCGGGGGCCGGCCGGGCAGCGCCAGCCACGACGCCGCGGGCGCCTCCCCGGCGCCGATCCGCCGCAGCATGGCGACACCCGCGGGGTATGCCGTCCAGGGCGCGGGGTCGGGCGTGCCCAGCGGCGCAGGCTCGCCCGGCACCCGGAGTGCGAGCGCCTTCTCGGCAGCGGCGTGCCGTCTCGGGACCGCGAGACGCAGCACGTCACCCAGCGCACCGGCATACCGGTCGGCGACCGCCCTCGCGAGGGCCAGGACCTCGGCGGTGAGCACCGGTTCGGGGCTGACGACCCGTCGCAACGGGGCGAGCCGGCCCTCGTGCTCGGAGCGGGTCCGGCGCTCGACGACGAAGCCGTCGAGGTCCCGCCCGGCGAAGCGGACCCGGACCCGGGCACCCGGCACCGCGGTCTCGGCCATCTGCGGTGGCACGGAGTACTCGAAGGTCCGGTCGAGGTGCGCGAGGCTGGTGTCGACGACGACGGCAGCGACCGGCCTCGCCTCCGGCGGGTGCCGGTCCGTCACCACGTCGCCCATGAGACGAAGTCTCGTCTCAGCCGCGGACAGCCGCCCTCAGCGCGTCCACCCTGTTCGTCTGCTCCCAGGTGAAGGGGTTGCGCACGCCGTCCGCCGAGGTGCGTCCGAAGTGTCCGTAGGCGGCGGTCGGCGTGTAGATGGGCCGCAGCAGGTCCAGCTGCTCCACGATCGCCGCGGGCCGGAGGTCGAACACGGCCGTGATCGCCGCCTGGATCCGCTCGGCGGGCACCGTCTCGGTGCCGAAGGTCTCGACGTAGAGGCCGACCGGCTGCGCCTTGCCGATCGCGTACGCCACCTGCGCCTCGCAGCGCCTGGCCAGGCCCGCGGCGACCACGTTCTTGGCGACCCAGCGCATCGCGTAGGCGCCTGAGCGGTCCACCTTGCTCGGGTCCTTGCCGGAGAACGCGCCGCCCCCGGGCCGGGCCATGCCCCCAGAGGTGTCGACGATGATCTTGCGTCCGGTCAGCCCGGCGTCGCCCATCGGGCCCCCGACCTCGAAACGGCCGGTGGGGTTGATGAGGGTGCGGTAGTCCGACACGTCGAGGTCCGAGCCCGCATCGGTGAGCTCCGCGAGGACGGGCTTGATGACGTGATGGACGATGTCCGGTGCCAGCAGCCCCTCGAGCGAGACGTCGGCGGCGTGCTGGGTGGACAGGACGACGGTGTCGAGCCGGACCGCCCGGTCGCCCTCGTACGCGATGGTCACCTGTGTCTTGCCGTCCGGGCGCAGGTAGGCGACCTCGTTGCTCTTGCGGACCGCCGCGAGCCGCTCGGCGAGCCGGTGGGCGAGGAAGATCGGGAGCGGCATGAGCTCGGGGGTGTCGTCACTGGCGTAGCCGAACATCAGGCCCTGGTCACCGGCCCCCTGCTTGTCGAGCGGGTCGACGCCCCCGGTGCGGCTCTCCACCGCGGTGTCGACGCCCTGGGCGATGTCGGGCGACTGCTGGCCGATGGAGACCTCGACCCCGCACGAGGTCCCGTCGAAGCCCTTGGTGGAGGAGTCGTAGCCGATCCGCAGCACCGTCTCGCGCACGATCCGGGGGATCTCGACGTAGGCCTCGGTGCTCACCTCGCCGGCGACGTGCACGAGACCGGTCGTCACCATCGTCTCGACGGCGACGCGGCTGCGGCTGTCCTGCTCGAGCAGCGCGTCGAGGATCGAGTCGCTGATCTGGTCACAGATCTTGTCCGGGTGCCCCTCGGTGACGGACTCGGACGTGAACAGACGAGCGGACAACTTCTCCTCCTTGCTGGCAGCGGGTGCCGGCGGGCGGGTGCGGCGGGACCGGGGGCGAGTCTACAAGCCGCCTCAGAGCAGTGCCTGTATGCCGTCCCACACGGCGGCCGCGACGGCCTCCTTGGCTGCCGGGCCGGCGGTGGTCACGACCTCGCTGCCTCGTCGCAGCAGGTGCACGGTGTTGGTCTCCTGCCCGAAACCCTTGTCCACGCCAACCTCGTTCGCGACGAGCAGGTCACATCCCTTGCGCTCCAGCTTGGCCCGGGCCAGCTCGAGGACGGACCCGTTCGAGTCCCCCGTCTCGGCGGCGAACCCGACGATGACCGGCCGGCGCGCTCCCCCGCGCGCCTGGACCAGCTCGGCGAGGACATCCGGGTTCCGGACGAGCTCGAGGGTGGTCCCCGACTCCCCGCCCGTCCCGTCATGGGTCTTCTTGATCTTGGTCTCGGCGTAGCGCCGGGGCCGGAAGTCGGCCACGGCTGCCGCCATGACGACCACGTCGGCGTCCCTCGCTGCGGCCGTCACCGCCTCCCGCAGCTCCAGCGCGGTCCCGACCGTGACGAGCTCGACCCCGGCAGGAACGGGCAGCGCCGCGTTGGCGCTGACGAGGGTCACCTCGGCACCTCGCTCGGCGGCGACGGCGGCGAGCGCGTAGCCCTGTCTGCCCGAGGACCGGTTACCGAGGAAGCGGACCGGGTCGAGCGGCTCCCTCGTGCCCCCGGCCGAGGCGACCACCCGCCGCCCGGACAGTGGCCTGGCCCGCTGCTCATGCTCCTCGCCCTCCTGGCCGTCCTGGCCGTCCTGGCCGTCCTGGCCGTCCTGGCCGTCCTGGCGGCCCATCAGGCGAACGCAGGCGGCATACAGCTCCTCCGCGTCGGGCAGACGCCCCGGACCGCTGTCGGCCCCGGTGAGACGCCCCGAGGCCGGGGGGATGATGCTCGCGCCCCGGCCGAGCAGGGTCTCGACATTGGCCTGGGTGGCCGGGTGCTCCCACATCTCGGTGTGCATCGCCGGCGCGTAGACGACCGGGCAGCGTGCGGTGAGCAGGGTGTTGGTCAGCAGGTCGTCGGCCAGCCCGTGGGCGGCCCTGGCGAGCAGGTCGGCCGTCGCCGGGGCCACGACGACGAGGTCGGCCTGCTGCCCGATCAGCACGTGGCGGACCCGGCCCGGGTCGCTCCAGACGTCGGTCGTGACCGGCTTGCCGGACAGCGCGGACCAGGTCGCTACCCCGACGAAGTTCAGGGCAGCGGCGGTCGGCACGACCGTGACGTCGTGGCCGTTCTCGGTGAACAGCCGCAACAGGGAGCACGCCTTGTAGGCCGCGATCCCGCCGCTGACGCCGAGGACGACCCGCACCGGGCTCAGCCGTCGGTGGGCTCGGAGGTGAGCAGCCCCTGGTTGATCTCGCGCAGGGCGATCGACATCGGCTTCTCGTGGACCCCGGTCTCGACGAGCGGGCCGACGTAGTCGAGCAGGCCCTCCTGCAGCTGCGAGTAGTACGCGTTGATCTGCCGGGCCCGGGTGGCCGAGTAGAGCACGAGGGAGTACTTCGAGTCGGCCACCTTGAGCAGGTCGTCGATCGGGGGGTTGGTGATGCCGATGGGGTTGGCCACGGTTCCGGACACGGTCGGTCTCATCTCGTCTGGTGTTCGTCTGGTGTTCGTCGGTCGCTGGTCGCCTGCGCCGGCCCGGCCTCCCGGCGTCCAGGGTCACACACCGTGCTCGAGGCCGCGCTGACGCTCTGCCATCAATGATACGAGTTCTTCGCTGGCCCGGTGGACATCGTCGTTGACCACGGTGACGTCGAACTCGTCGGCTGCCGCCATCTCCCGGCGGGCGGTGGCCAGGCGGACCTCCCGTTCCGGCTCCGTCTCGGTGCCCCGCCCGACGAGCCGCCGGGTCAGCTCGTCCCAGCTGGGCGGGGCGAGGAAGACGAACAGCGCCTGCGGCATGGCTGCCCGCAGCTGACGTGCTCCCTGCAGGTCGATCTCCAGCAGCGCCATCCGACCGGCCCGGAGGGCCTGCTCGACCGGTCCGCGGGGGGTGCCGTACCTGGCCCTGCCGTGCACGACGGCATACTCGAGGAGCTCGCCGGCGGCGGCGAGGCGGTCGAACTCCGGCTCGCCGACGAAGTGGTAGTGGACCCCGTCGACCTCCCCGGGGCGTGGCGGGCGGGTGGTCATCGAGACCGAGAGCCACACGTGCGGGAAGTGGGTCCGGACGTGGGCCGCGACCGTGCCCTTCCCGACGGCGGTGGGCCCCGCGAGCACCACCAGCCTGCGCTGGGCCTGGTCCGTCGAGAGGAGGTCGGTCACGCCCGGTCGAAGCGGGCGATGAGAGCCGCGGCCTGGTTGGAGCCGAGCCCACGAACCCGTCGGCTGTCCGAGATGCCGACCTCGTCCATGATCTGCCTCGAGCGGACCCGGCCGACTCCCGGCATCGACTCCAGCAGCGCGGAGACCTTCATCTTGCCGACGACGACGTTGACCCGCCCCTCCTCGATGACCTGGGCGAGGGAGCCCTGGGAGCACTTGAGCCGGTTCTTGACCGCCGCCCGCTCCCGGCGCGCCAGTGCGGCCTTGACGAGGGCAGCAGCCCGCTGCTCCGGGGACAGCGGGGGTAGGGCCACGGTGAGAGCTCCTCGAGGGCGCAGCGACGGATTCTACGGAGCGAACCTACTCAAGCGGTCGGGCCGGTGCAACGAGCACCCACCGAGCGGCGCTGCGGGCGCAGCTGCTCCCGGAGCCGGTCCGCGGCCTCGGTCGCCGCACCGGCGAGGGCGCCCACGGCGGGACCGGCGCAGAGCAGCTCGCGGCTGCTGCTGGCCAGCACGTTCGTCAGCGCGGCGCCGATGGTGCGCCTGAGGTCTGCGGGGGTCCCGCCCTGGGCTCCGACGCCGGGGGCGAGGATGGGCGCGTTCGCAGCCACGAGGTCCAGGCCCAGCCGTTGCGGGGCGTCGCCGACCGTGGCGCCGACGACGAGGCCGACGCTGCCGAGCTCGCCCCGCTCGCGGGCCGGGGCGTTGTCGCGCGCGGCTCCCTCCACCACCGAGGCGGCCACGCTGCGGCCCTCGAGCAGGGCGTGCTGCACCTGCCGCCCCTCCGGGTTCGAGGTCAGGGCGAGGACGAAGACCCCACGGCCGGTCCTTGCGGCGAGGTCGAGCGCTGGGCGCAGCGACTCGTAGCCGAGGAACGGGCTGAGGGTGACGGCGTCCGCCCGCAGCGCGCTGTCCGCACCGAGGTATGCGCCGGCGTAGGCCTCCATCGTCGAGCGCATGTCCCCTCGCTTGACGTCGAGGATCGTCACCGTGCCCGCGTCCCGCAGGGCGGCGAGGACGCGCTCGAGCACCGCGACACCCGCCGACCCGAAGACTTCGAAGAACGCCGACTGCGGCTTGACGCAGGCGACCCGCCCCGTGAAGGCCTCCACGCAGGTCATCGCGAACCGCTCCAGCCCGGCCGCCGTGAACGGCAGCCCCCACGCCGCCAGCAGCCCCCGGTGGGGGTCGATGCCGGCACAGAGCGGCCCGTGGGTATCCATGGCGGAGCGCAGCCGCGGCCCGAACGCGGCGACGGTCGGGGGGCTGGACGTATCCGGCATGGGGGCTCCTAGGGTCGGTGGGCGGCGGCGACCGCCTTGGCGAAGGCGGCATACCCCTTGGCCTCGAGCAGCGACTCGAGCTCGGCGAGGACACGGACCGGTGCACTGGGGTCGTTGAAGGTCGCGGTGCCTACCTGGACGGCGCTCGCACCGGCCGCCACCAGCTCGAGGGCGTCCCGTCCGGTGCGCACCCCTCCGACGCCCACGATCGGCACGGTGGGCAGCCGGCCCTGGAACATCGCGCTGCGCACCTGCCAGACCGCGCGCACCGCGACCGGCCGGATGCCCGGCCCGGACAGCCCGCCGGTGACGCCGCCGAGAAGCGGCCGCATCCGATCGGTGTCGATGGCCATCCCGAGGAGCGTGTTGATCATCGTCAGCCCCGACGCACCCGCCCGCACGCAGGCGGCGGCGACGCCGACGATGTCGGTGACGTCCGGGCTGAGCTTGGCGAGAACGGGGACGTCACGTGGCAGCTGTTCCCGGACGAGGGCGACGACCTTCGCCGACGCGAGGGGGTCGCAGGCGAAGACCAGGCCCCGGTTGGCCACGTTGGGGCACGAGATGTTGACCTCGACCCCGACCACCGCGTCGAACGCCGCGCTGGCCCGCAGCACCGCGGCGACGTCGGCGAACTCGCCGCTCGAGGACCCGGCGATGGACACCAGCGCCCGGGCGCCGACCGACTTCAGCCAGACGAGGTCGTGCGTGACGAACGTCGCGATCCCGGGTCCCTGCAGGCCGATCGAGTTGAGCATCCCCGACGGCGTCTCCGCCATGCGCGGCGTGCCCCGCCCCGATCGGGGCTCGGCCATGACGGACTTGGTGACGAAGGCCCCCAGCGCGGCGATGTCGAAGAACTGGTGCAGCTCCTTGCCGTTCGCCGCGCAGCCGGACGCCGTCATGACCGGGTTGGGAAGGTGGGCCGGGCCGAGGTCGACGCCCATGTCCACCATCAGTGCCCGCCCTGCGGCGGCGCTCCCAGCGCGTCGGCCGGCACGAGGCACCGGCCGTCGCCGAAGGCGTCCCACCGCACCCGGTCGCCGCGGAAGACCGGGCCCTCGACGCAGGACCGGAGCATCCGGGTGGTGCCGTCGTTGCCGACGACCGGTATGACGCAGGTCATGCACACCCCGATGCCGCAGGCCATCGACTCCTCGACCGCGACCTGGGCGACGGCGCCCTCGCGGGTGGCGGCCTCGGTGACCGCGCGCAGCATGCCCATCGGGCCGCAGCCGTAGACTACCCGCGCCCCCGTGAGGCGGATGATGTCCGGCAGCACGTCGCTGACCCAGCCCTTGGCGCCCACCGACCCGTCGTCGGTCGTCACGGTGACGCCGTCGGCCGACCGCCGCGCCTCGACGACCCCGAAGAGCCGGTCCTCGCTCGCCGCCCCGAGGACCATCTCGACCCGGCAGCCGCGCTCCCGCAGCTGGTCTGCCAGCCAGAACAGCGGCGCGCTCCCGTAGCCGCCCCCGACGAGCACGCACGCCACCGGCTCCCTGGGCAGCGGGAAGGGCCTCCCGAGGGGGCCCACGATGTCGACCTCGTCGTGGACGCGCATCCGCGTGATCCACTGCGTCCCCGGGCCGACCGGGGCGACGACCACGTCGACAGTGCCGCCGTACGTGCCGCTGGGGCTGACCCGGTGGATGGAGAAGCACCTGCGGAGCAGGTTCGCGGACGCCGGCCCGCAGACGGAGAGGGCGACGAACTGGCCGGGTCGGGCGCTCTCCGCCACCCCCGGGGCGACGAGGGTGAGGTGCTGGTAGGCGCCGGCACGGCGGGTGGCGATCAGCTCCGCCGTCACCTGGGTCACCCGGCTCGGACCGGGTGCGCTCACGTCGCCCTCCGCACGCCGTAGAGGTCGAGGTCGCGCACGTGCTCCTGCAGTGACTTGACCCGCAGCTGACCGCGCCGCTGGGCCTCGATGCCCTGCACGGCCGCGGCGAGCTGCTGCACGGTCGTGATGATGGGCTTGTCGGCGCTGGTCGTCGCGGCCCGGATCGCGTACCCGTCGGCCCTGGCCGACTGGCCGGTCGGGGTGTTGACGACCATCTGCACCATGCCGTCGTTGATGAGGTCGACGATGGTCCGCTCCCCCGATGGACCGTCCCCGCGGGTCTGCTCGGTCCCGCCGGTGTCGCCGGGCTCACCCGGCGTGCCGCGCTCGCCGGGCCCACCCGGCATACCGCGCTCGCTGAGCTTGCGCACCACCGTCGCCTCGATCCCGTTGCGCCGCAGCACCTCGGCGGTGCCGCTCGTCGCCAGCAGGGTGAAGCCGAGGTCGGCGAGCCGCTTGGCGGGGAAGATCATCGCCCGCTTGTCCCGGTTGGCGACGGACACGAAGACCGCCCCCTCCGTCGGCAGTCCCCCGAACGAGCCGAGCTGGCTCTTGGCGAAGGCCGACCCGAAGTCCTCGTCGATGCCCATCACCTCACCGGTCGAGCGCATCTCCGGGCCGAGGAGGGAGTCGACGACCGTCCCGTCCCTGGTGCGGAACCGCTTGAACGGCAGGACCGCCTCCTTCACCGACATTGGCGCGTGGGCGGGCAGCGACCCGCCGTCGCCCACCGGCGGCAGCAGGCCCTCCTCGCGCAGCTCCTTGATGGTCGCGCCGAGCATGACGCGGGCGGCCGCCTTGGCCAGGGGCACCCCGGTCGCCTTGGCGACGAACGGCACCGTGCGCGAGGCCCGCGGGTTGGCCTCGAGGACGTAGAGGATGTCCTGGGCGAGGGCGAACTGCACGTTCATCAGGCCTCGCACGCCGATGCCCTCAGCGAGCTTGCGGGTCGACTCGCGGACCCGGAGCAGCTCGGAGGGCCCGAGGGTCACCGGCGGCAGCGTGCACGAGCTGTCACCCGAGTGGATGCCGGCCTCCTCGATGTGCTCCATGATCCCGCCGAGATACATGTCCTCACCGTCGAAGAGGGCGTCGACGTCGATCTCGATGGCGTCGTCGAGGAACCTGTCGACGAGGACCGGGTGCAGGGGCGACACGACCGTGGCGCGGGTGACGTAGGTCGCCAGCGTCTCGTCGTCGTAGACGATCTCCATGCCGCGCCCGCCGAGCACGTAGGAAGGGCGGACGAGGACGGGGTAGCCGATCTCCGCGGCGACGAGGACGGCCTCCTCCGCGCTGTATGCCGTGCCGTGCCGGGGCGCGGGCAGGTTCGCCTCGGCGAGCACCCGGCCGAACGCCCCGCGGTCCTCGGCGAGGTGGATCGCCTCCGGCGGCGTGCCGACGATCGGGACCCCCTCGTCCTTGAGCGCCTGGGCGAGGCCGAGCGGGGTCTGGCCCCCGAGCTGGACGATCACGCCGGCGAGCGGTCCGGCCTGCCGCTCCGCGTGGACCACCTCGAGGACGTCCTCGAGGGTGAGTGGCTCGAAGTAGAGCCGGCTCGAGGTGTCGTAGTCCGTCGACACCGTCTCCGGGTTGCAGTTGACCATCACCGTGTCGAAACCCTTGTCGCGCAGCGCGAACGAGGCGTGTACGCAGGAGTAGTCGAACTCGACGCCCTGGCCGATGCGGTTGGGTCCCGAGCCGAGGATGATGACAGCCGGCCGGTCCCGGGGCAGCACCTCCGTCTCCTCGTCGTAGGACGAGTAGTGGTATGGCGTCCTCGCCGCGAACTCCGCGGCGCAGGTGTCGACGGTCTTGTAGACGGGGCGCACCCCGAGCGCGTGCCGGACCCCCCGGACGACCGCCTCCGGCATACCCCGCAGCTGGGCGACCTGCGCGTCGGCGAAGCCGTGCCGCTTCGCCAGCCGGAGCACCTCCGGGGTGAGCTGCGCGGCCGCTCCCACCCTGGCCGCCACGACGTTGACGAGCGCGATCTGGTCGAGGAACCACGGGTCGATGCCAGTCGCCCGGTGCGCCTCCTCGACGCTCGCCCCGCCGCGCAGCGCCTGCTGCACGGTGACGATCCGGCCGTCCGTGGGAGTGGCGGCGTCCTCGAGCAGCCCGCGCGCCTGCTCGCGGGTGGGGTCGTCCCCCTCCCAGTGGAAGGTCGCGCCGCTGCGCTCCCTCGAGCGCAGCGCCTTCTGCAGCGCCTCGGCGAAGGACCGCCCGAGCGCCATCGCCTCACCGACCGACTTCATCGTGGTGGTCAGCTCGGTGTCGGCGCCAGGGAACTTCTCGAAGGCGAACCGCGGCACCTTGACCACGACATAGTCCAACGCGGGCTCGAAGCTCGCGGGCGTCTTCCTCGTGATGTCGTTCGGGATCTCGTCGAGGGTGTAGCCGACTGCCAGCTTGGCCGCGATCTTGGCGATCGGGAAGCCGGTCGCCTTGCTCGCCAGCGCCGAGGACCGCGACACCCGCGGGTTCATCTCGATCACGACGAGCCGACCGGTCCCCGGATGCACGGCGAACTGGATGTTGCAGCCGCCGGTGTCGACGCCGACCTCGCGGATCACGGCGATCGCCTGGTCGCGCATCACCTGGTATTCGCGGTCCGTCAGCGTC
>JBPCOG010000311.1:0-6537 GCA_051000455.1 Lapillicoccus sp.
GAGGGGTGGAAGACCTGCGCGAAGCAGAAGGTGATGCCGGCGTCGCGGGCGACCTGGCCCACCCGCGCCGCTGGGAGGGACAGGTCGATGCCCAGTGCCTCGAGGACGTCGGCCGAGCCCGACGAGGACGAGGCAGCGCGGTTGCCGTGCTTGACGACGGTGACACCGCAGGCCGCGGCCACCATGGCGGCCATCGTCGAGATGTTGACGGTGTGGGCCCGGTCCCCGCCGGTGCCGACGACGTCGAGACAGGGCCCCGGCACCTCGACACGGGTGGCGTGTCGCAGCATCTGGTCGGCGAGGCCGCGCATCTCCCCCACCGTCTCCCCCTTGGCCCGCAGGGCAACGAGGAACCCGGCGACCTGAGCAGGGCTGGCGGCGCCGTCCATGATCTGGGCCATGGCCCACTCGGCGCTGGGCACGTCGAGGTCCTCGCCCGCGAGCAGGTCGCCGAGCACCTGCGGCCAGCTGTGCCGGCCGTCGTCGTCCACCGGATCAGGCCGGGGTCGCGGCAGTGGTGCGGCCCAGGTCGGCGACGCCCCTGGCGAGGACGAGCGGGTCGATCGGGTGCGGGACGGCAAGGTCTGCCTGGGACCACGCGGCGAGCCAGCCGTCCTGTGGTCGGCCGGTGAGCACGAGGACGGGAGGGCAGTTGAAGATCTCGCTCTTGAGCTGCTTGCACAGGCCGAGGCCGCCGATCGGCGACGCCTCCCCGTCGAGGATGAGCAGGTCGAAGCCGCCTTCCTCCACGGCCGACACGGCGGCCGCCGGGGTCGCGCACTCCCGCCACCTGAGGATCTCGACGTCCTTGGCCGGGCGGCGGCCGACGGCGAGCCGAACCGCGTAGCGGGTGGCGATGTCGTCGCTGTAGAGCAGCACGGTGAGACGGTGCGGCGGCGATGCCCCAGCCGCCGGGTCGGTCTGGCGCGTCCCATCGGGTGCGCCGGCCTGCGAAGCGGTCATGGCGCAGATGGTACCGGGAGGGAACCGGCGCCCCCCGACGCACCGGACTATTTTCGGGGGGTCGCGTGAACACGGGACCCTCTTGGGGCAATAATGGCCGCTGTGGCGACAGCATCTGCGACACCGACCCGAGCGGTGAGCTTCGGGCACGGACCGGCGACCCGGCCGAACATGGTCTCGGTCGGCACGATCGTGTGGCTCTCCAGCGAGCTGATGTTCTTCGCCGGGCTGTTCGCGATGTACTTCCAGATCCGCTCGCTGTCCCCCGACCTGTGGTCCCAGCAGGCGGCGAAGCTCAACGTCCCCTACGCGGCGGTCAACACCTTCATCCTCGTCGTGTCCTCGGTGTGGTGCCAGCTCGGGGTATGGAAGGCCGAGCGCGGGCAGGCCAGCCGCACCGGCCGGCTCCTCGAGTTCCGCCAGTGGGGCATGCGCGAGTGGTACGTCGTCACCTATCTCTTCGGTGCCGCCTTCATCGCCGGCCAGGTCTTCGAGTACGCCGAGCTCGCGAGTGAGCACGTCACCCTCTCCTCGGACCGTTACGGCTCCGTCTTCTACCTGACGACCGGGTTCCACGGGATGCACGTCACCGGGGGACTGATCGCCTTCATGCTCATCATCGGACGCACCTTCGCGACGAAGCGCTACAGCCACCACCAGGCCATGGGGGCCGTCGTGACCTCGTACTACTGGCACTTCGTCGACGTGGTGTGGATCGCCCTGTTCTCGGTCATCTACCTGCTCCAGTGATGCCAGCCCCATCCGAGTCGCTACGGACTGACAGGAACGCCACGTGAACGCCATGGCCGCACGCCGACGGCACCCCGCCGCGCTCGCCCTGCTGCTCCTGCTCGGGCTCCTGGTGGTCGGAGCGGCATACTCGCTGCTCGTCCCCAAGCCCGCGGCGGCGGCCACCGTGAGCGCCGACGACGTCGCCAAGGGCAGGTCGTTGTTCCTGGCCAACTGCGCCACCTGCCACGGTCTGCTGGCGCAGGGCACAGCCGCCGGCCCCAGCCTCGCCGGAGTGGGGGCCTCAGCCGTCGACTTCCAGGTCGGTACCGGCCGGATGCCGCTGTCCGGACCTGCCGTGCAGGCACAGCGCAACGAGGTCAAGTTCACCCAGGACGAGATCCAGGCGATGGCCGCCTACGTCGCCAGCCTGGCTCCGGGCCCCGCCATCCCGGAGGGCCGGTACACCACGGGCGAGGGGGCCAACATCGGTCGCGGCGGTGAGCTGTTCCGGGTCAACTGCGCGATGTGCCACAACTACGCCGGGGCCGGTGGCGCGCTGAGCCGCGGCAAGTACGCGCCGACCGTCAGGGGCGTCGAGGGCAAGTACGTGTACGAGGCGATGTCGACCGGGCCGCAGTCCATGCCCGTGTTCAACGACGCCAACATCACCCCGGAGGGCAAGAACGACATCATCGGCTACCTCAAGGCGATCCAGGAGGAGCAGAACGTCGGCGGTATGACCCTCGGCAACCTCGGCCCGGTGTCAGAGGGCATGTTCATCTGGATCTTCGGTCTCGGACTGATGATCGCCTGCGCCGTCTGGCTCGGTCAGAAGTCGGCCTGAGTATGCCGGTGACCCGCGCCCCCGACCTCGCCGCCGCCCCCGGCGCCTGGTCTGCCAGTATTGGTTCCTCCCAGCGGACAGGACGGACAAGCGCATGAGCGGCCAGGGCTCGTCCTCGCCGGGCGGGGCAGCCACCCCCGGTCGGGGCATCCCGACGACGGGCCGCGGTGCCTCGTCCTCGGTGGTGCGTCTCGACGAGGGGCACCACCAGGGAAGCGGCGGGCTCCCGGAGCGCTTCGAGAACCCGGGGCTCCCCCCGCACGTGCACCGGGCGGCTGACGTCGACCCCCGTGCCGCGCGCCGCGCCGAGCGCCAGGTCGCGACGCTGTTCGCCGTGTCCATGCTCGGCACCCTGGTCTTCCTCGTCGCCTACTTCTCGGTCGACTACACCAAGGCGGTGTTCGTCCCGGGGATCGGCAAGGCCAACCTGCTCAACACCCTTCTCGGCGTCTCGCTCGCCGTGAGCCTGTTCGGCATCGGCGCGGGCGCCGTGCACTGGGCCAAGACGCTCATGCCCGACGACGAGATCGTCGAGGAGCGGCACCCGATGCGCTCGAGCGACACCGACCGTCGCAAAGCGGTGGACACCATTCTCGGCGGCGGTGAGGCGGCTCAGCTCGGTCGCCGCCCCATCCTCAAGTACTCGCTCGGCGGGGCGCTCGGGCTCTTCGCCCTGCCCTTCGTCGTCCAGGTGGCCGGTTCGCTGGGCCCCCTCCCGCACAACGAGCTCGCCGAGACGATCTGGGACGTTCCGGTGGGCCCGGACGGCAAGCGCGGCAAGGCGATCCGGCTCTTCCGCGACCCGGAGATGACCCCGATCAAGGCATCAGACGTCACGCTCGGGTCGGTGTTCCACATCATGCCGGAGACGCTGAAGGACTCCAAGCACGTCCTGGAGGACAAGGCGAAGGCAGCCGTCGTGTTGATGCGGCTGCGGCCGGAGGACTTCCAGGTGGCCAAGGCCAGGGACTGGGGCTTCGAGGGCATCGTCGCCTACTCCAAGATCTGCACCCACGTCGGTTGCCCGGTGGGTCTCTACGAGCAGACGACCCACCACCTGCTGTGCCCGTGCCACCAGTCCACGTTCGACGTGACCAAGGACTGTGAGGTGATCTTCGGACCGGCGAAGCGAGCGTTGCCGCAGCTGAAGATCACCGTGGACGAGGAGGGCTACCTCGTGGCCCCCGAGGGCTTCCACGAACCTGTCGGCCCGAGCTACTGGGAGCGCTGATGAGCACCACCGCCAGACCGAACGGTGCGGCGTCACTGCGGGCCGACGACCCGGCACCGAAGGCTCCCCCGGGCGCGGGGATGAAGCAGGTCGGCGGGGTGGCGTCCTGGCTGGACGAACGCACCGGGCTGGCCAAGGGCGCCGCGTTCGTGCTGAAGAAGGTCTTCCCGGACCACTGGAGCTTCATGCTCGGTGAGATCGCCATGTACTCGATGATCATCTGCCTGCTCACCGGCACCTTCCTCACGTTCTGGTTCGTCCCCAGCGCGGGACAGATCCCCTACAGCGGCTCCTACGTTCCGCTGCAGGGCGTGACGATGTCGGAGGCCTACCGCTCCACGCTCGACATCTCCTTCGACGTCAGGGGCGGGCTGCTGATCAGGCAGATCCACCACTGGGCGGCCCTGATGTTCGCCGTGGCGATCATCGTGCACATGTGCCGCGTCTTCTTCACCGGTGCCTTCCGGCGGCCGCGCGAGATCAACTGGGTCATCGGCACGATCCTGTCCATGCTCGCCATCGTCGAGGGTTTCGCCGGGTACTCCCTGCCCGACGACCTGCTGTCCGGCACCGGCCTGCGCGCCGCCGAGGGGTTCATGCGCTCCATTCCGGTCCTCGGGTCGTACGTGTCCTACTTCGTGTTCGACGGCCCCTTCCCTGGCGAGGCGATCATCCCCCGGCTCTACACCGTGCACGTGCTGCTGCTCCCGGCCGTCCTCGTCGGGCTGTTCACCGCGCACATCATCCTCGTCGCGGTGCACAAGCACACCCAGTTCCCCGGACCGGGGCGCACCAACGAGAACGTCGTGGGCTACCCCCTCATGCCGGTCTACATCGCCAAGGCCGGCGGCTTCTTCTTCATGGTCTTCGGCGTGCTGACCCTGATCTCCGGGCTGGTGACGATCAACCCCATCTGGTCCTATGGACCATACGACCCGTCCCCGGTGACGGCCGGCGCGCAGCCTGACTGGTACATGGGTTTCGCCGACGGCGCTCTTCGCCTGCTCCCCGGCTTCCTCGAGTTCGTCGCCTTCGGGCACACGTTCAGCTTCAACGTGTTCATCGGTGCGATCCTGCTGATCCCGGTCCTCTACACGATCGCGGGCGCCTACCCGTTCCTCGAGGCCTGGGTGACGGGTGACAAGCGCGAGCACCACCTGCTCGACCGTCCCCGCAACGCCCCCACCCGGGCCGGCCTCGGTGTCATGGCGCTGTCGTTCTACTTCATCCTCTTCTTCGCCGCGGGCAACGACATCATGGCGATCAAGCTGCAGCTGTCGATCAACGACATCACGCGCTTCTTCCAGGTTGCGCTGATCGTCGTCCCCCCCGCCGCCTTCTGGGTGACCAAGCGGATCTGCCTGAGCCTGCAGCGCCACGACCGCGAGACGGTCCTGCACGGTCGCGAGAGCGGCACGATCATGCGCACCGCAGAGGGCAGGTTCTTCGAGGTGCATCAGCCGCTGGACGCCTACGAGCGCTGGTCGCTCGTGCAGCACGACGTCCACGCCCCGCTGGCGATCGCGGCCGGCACCGACGCGAACGGTGTCGCGAGCCCCACCGCCCGCAAGGAGAAGCTGCGCGCCAGGTTGTCGCACTTCTACTTCACGGACCGGGTGGACCCGGTGACGCCCGCCGAGCTGGCCGCCGCGCACCACGACGGCCAGGAGCACGAGGCGATCGAGGCGGCGGAACCGCTTGGCGGTTCGGCGAGCCGCGAGGCCGTCAGGCGCGCGCCCGAGAAGGGCGCCTGAGCACGGCGCCCGAGCACGGCGCCTTGAGCAGGACCCTGCGCTCTCCAGCCCGCGGGGGAGTCCCCCAGTCCGGGACCGGGGGCGGCGGCTCCGCGTGGCAGGCTGTCGGGGATGGACCCGATGTCACTGCCCGCATTCGAGGAGGCGGTCGGTGACGCGCTGGACGAGATCCCGGCAGCACTGCTCGAGCTGATGAGCAACGTCGTCATCCTCGTCGAGCAGGAGCCCGCACTGGACGAACCGGAGATCCTCGGGGTCTACGAGGGTACGCCGCTGACGGAACGGGACGACTCGTGGGCGGGCTCGTTACCTGACCGGATCATCATCTTCAAGGGGCCCCTGGAGCGGATGTGCCGGGACGAGGCCGAGCTGCTCGAGGAGATCGCCGTCACCGTCGTCCACGAGGTCGCCCACCACTTCGGGATCGACGACGACCGCCTGCACGACCTCGGCTGGGCATAGGGCGCCGCACTGCGACGGGACGGCGACGGGACGGCGACGGGACGGCGACGGGTACTGCGACCGCTGCGGGAGCTGACCTCAGTTGGCGTACTCGCCCTTGAAGTACTCGAAGGTCCAGCCGACCAGGGCCACGCTGCCGACGAAGGCACCGATGATGAACAGCCACCACCCGACGGCCAGGCCCGCGAAACACACGGCAGCCGACATCCCCAGCCACATCGGCCACCACGAGTACGGGCTGAAGAAGCCGTAGTCGCCCTCCTGGGCGGAGATCGGGGCGCTGGGGTCGTCCTCCGGCCGGTCGCGGAACTTGCGGCCGGTGGCCCACAGGTAGAACCCGATCAGCCCGAACAGCAGCGCGGTGAGCAGGAAGCCCACCGTCCCGACCATCTCCTGCCAGTGGGTGAAGTAGCCATAGATCGGGACGAGCGGGACGAAGAAGATCGCCATGATGACGAAGAGCTTGGTCTCGACCTTCATCGGGGAGCGTGCCCCTGCTCGCCGCGGCCAGAACCGCTGGAGCCGCCGGCGTCAGTGCCCCATCCGTGCTC